>NZ_JBFULE010000273.1:0-6275 GCF_056400485.1 Roseateles sp. P5_B10 | reverse complement strand
GGTCACCGTCGTGCCCATCCTGCGCGCCGGCCTGGGCATGCTGGACGGTGTGCTGGACATCCTGCCCAACGCCAAGGTCTCGGTCGTGGGCCTGGCGCGCGATCACGAGACGCTCAAGCCGGTGAACTACTTCGACAAGTTCGTGGGCAACCTCGACGCCCGCACGGCGCTGATCATCGACCCCATGCTGGCCACGGCCGGCAGCATGATCGCCACCGTCGACCTGCTGAAGGCCCGCGGCTGCAAGGACGTGCGCGCCCTGGTGCTGGTGGCTGCCCCCGAGGGCGTGAAGGCCCTGCAAGCGGCCCATCCCGATGTGCGGTGCTGGACGGCGGCCATCGACAGTCACCTGAACGATGTCGGATACATCATCCCGGGCCTGGGCGACGCGGGCGACAAGATCTTCGGGACCACGCAGGGCTGAACCTCAACCCAGCACCTCGCGCAGCGCCCGGCGCAGCAGCGCCAGCCCCTCGTCCATCTCGGCCGCGCTGATGTTCAGCGCCGGCATCAGTCGAATGAGGTGAGGGCGGGGCGCATTGAGCAGCAGCCCTACCGGCGCCAGCGCCTGGGCGGCCGCCACCACCTCGTTCGCGTTGTCTGACGGCAGCACCAGAGCCCGCAGCAGGCCGAGGCCCCGTTCGCCCACCAGGCCGTGATCGCGCGCGACAGTCTGCAGCCCGGCGGACAACTGCGCCGCACGCTCGCRCACACCGGCCAGGAACTCCTCGCGGCAGACCTCGTTGACCACGGCAAGCCCCACCGCCGCCATCAGTGGGTTGCCGCAGAAGGTGCCGCCCTGGTCGCCCGGCTCGAAGCAGTTGAACGCCTCCTTGCACAGCAAGGCCGCCAGCGGCACGCCGCCACCCAGGCCCTTGGCCAGCGTCATCASGTCGGGTTCGATGCCGAAGTGCTCGTAGGCGAAGGCATGCCCGCAGCGACCGATGCCGGTCTGCACCTCGTCGGCGATCAGCAGCACGCCGCGTTCGGCCGTCAGCGCGCGCAGCTCGCGCACGAAGCCCGGGTCGGCCACAACGACGCCCGCCTCGCCCTGCACGAATTCGATCATCACGGCCGCCGTGAGTGGCGTTATTGCGCGCTCCACCGAAGCGATGTCGTTGAGCCGCGCCTTCACGAAGCCGCCGGGCATGGGCGGGTAGATCTCGCCCCAGCCCGGCTTGCCCGAAGCGCTCATCATCGCCAGCGTGCGGCCGTGAAAAGCGTGCTCGAAGCCGATGATCTCGTGGGTACCGTCCCGCATGCGGCTGCCCCGGCGCCGCGCCAGCTTCACCGCGCCCTCGTTGGCCTCGGCGCCCGAGCTGGCGAGGAAGACACGGTCGAAGCAGCTTGAATCCACGAGGCGCCCGGCCAGGTCCAGCAGCGGGCGGTTGTAGTAGGCGGGGCTGGGGTTCAGCAGCCGCTGCGACTGCGCCAGCAGGGCCTGCGTGATGAGAGCCGGGCTGTGGCCCAGGCTGTTGACGGCCCAGCCCTGCACGAGGTCGAGGTGGCGCTTGCCGCCCTCGTCGGTCAGCCAGGCGCCCTGGCCCGAGACGAAAACCGTGTCGGGGCGGCGGGTGATGGTGATGAGGTCGTGTCCGGGGTCGGTCATGGTGGGTGCTTCGTGGTCCATGGCCAGCAGTTTGTGTGGGTTGGCCCATGGCCGCCATGACGCAGTTCCCACCTTTCCTGCCATCATGTCGGCATGACCTGCCGCATCGCCTTCGTGCTCTTCCCGGGCTTCCAGCAGTTCGACCTGGCCGGGCCCATGGCGGTGTTCGAGCTCGCCCGCCTGGCGCGGCCGGGCAGCTACGACTGGCGGCTGGTGGCGAGTGCGCCGCCTGCCGTGCACAGTTCGGCCGGCGTGGCCTGGCCGGTGCAGGGGCTGCCGCGCCATCTGGGAGATCTCGACCTGGTCATGGTGATCGGCGGCGATGGCGTGGACGCCGCCTGCCTCGACAGCCGCCTCATTGCCTGGCTGCGCAGGGCCAGCCGCTCGGGCGCTCGCGTAGCCAGCATCTGCAGCGGCAGCCTCGTGCTGGCCGCCGCCGGCCTGCTGGATGAGCGCACGGCCACGACGCATTGGTCACGCAGCCGGCAGTTCGCCAGCGACTTTCCCGCCGTGCGCCTGCAGCCCGACCGCATCTACGTCCGCGAGCCCGCAGTCCGCCAGCTTGGCCTGCCGGAACTCTGGACGAGCGCCGGCATGACCGCCGGCATCGACCTCTGCCTGGCACTGCTGGCCCACGATCATGGCGAAGACCTCGCGCGGGAGGCCGCACGCCAGCTCGTCGTGGAGCGGCGGCGGCCCGGCGGGCAGTCGCAGTTCTCGCCGCTGCTGGACCTGCAGCGCCCCGACGGCCGTTTCGGCGCGCTGCTGGACGAGGTGCGGCGCGACCTGAAGCGCGATCACCGCGTGGACGAGCTGGCCGCCCGGGCCTGCATGAGCCCACGGCATTTCGCGCGCTGTTTTCACGCCGAGACGGGCGCCACGCCCGCGCAGGCGGTCGAGCGGCTGCGCGTGGAAGCGGCGCGCGCGGCGTTGGAGGGCGGCTCGGCGTCGGTGTTGCGGGTGTCGCTGGAATGCGGCTTCGGCAGTACCGAGCGCATGCGGCGCGCCTTCCTGCGGCTGCTGGGCCGCCCGCCCGCGGCGTTTCGGCCGGGTGGCGTCGGCGCAGGGTGAACTTTCACCAACGCGGGGTTGATCCCCGCGGGCGCTGCCTTGCGTCAGTACAGGCAGGCAAGCCATCTCGGCGAGCCATCGACCTGATCCAACGGACTCAAGGAGCCCATCATGGCCACGCTTTCCACCCCCACCATCACCCTCGGCGCCGTCAATGGCAGCAAGCGCGACGTGACCGTCGCCGGCACGATGACCTTCGACGCGAGCGATGTCGGCCGCACTTATCGGCTGGAGATCGAGCTTTTTGGCGAAGACCTCGCCGGCGACCATCTGCCCTCCGGCGACGGCGGTGCCGACGACCTGATCAGCACCTTCACCTGGCTGGCCGGCGGCCTGCTGCTGCGCCCCTACAAGGCCGTCTCGGTGCTGGCCGCGGGCAGCGTCAACTACTCCGAGAAGCGCGCCATCGACACCGCCAAGCTCGACGAGGACGCCGGCACCGAGATCGTCGGCTGGGCCGACATCCACACGCCCATCATCATGCCGCGCTCCGACGAGGTCTATGCGCAGGTGACGCTGGGCATGTCCCCCGTCAGCAAGCGCTCCGTGACCACGCAGGCGGGCCTGGGCGTCTGAGAACTCAGACGAGACCCAGCGCGCCCAGCACGCCACCGCCGAGCACCATCCAGACGAGGCCCAGCCTCGTCCTCAGCGTCAGCAGCACGGTGACGGCAATCATCGCCAGCGTGCTCCAGCGGTGCTCGTCGGCGCGCAGGAAAGGCAGGGCCAGCAGCCAGCCCGTGGCGATGATCAGCCCCAGCGTCAGCGGCATCATGCCGGCCGAGAAGGCGCGCAGCACGATGTGCTCGCGGTTGGCGCGCGCCCAGCGCGTGGCCGTCACGGTCAGCACGCTGGACGGCAGCATGATGCCGGCCATCGCAGCCGCCGCGCCCGTCAGGCCGGCCACGTTGTAGCCCAGCACCGCGACGAACAGGATGTTGGGACCTGGCGCCGCCTGTGCCAGGGCGATGGACGACGTGAAGTCGGTATCGCTCAGCCAGCCGGTCTTGTCGACCAGGTAGCGGTGCATTTCGGGCACCGTCGTGATGGCGCCGCCGATGGACAGCAGCGACAGCGTCAGGAAATGCAGGAAGAGGCCGAGAAGATCGACGGGCGTTGTCATGGCCGTGTTCTCCACCAGGCCAGGAACATGCCGCTGCCGCCTAGCAGGGCCAGCACATTGACCAGCGGCCAACGCAGCAGACCGATCAGCACGAAAGCCGTCAAGGCCAGGCCCAGGGCGAGCGGCCGGCCCAACGGGCTCTTCTTGAGTGCCGGCAGCAGCTTGATGCCGGTGGCCAGGATCAGTCCGGCCGACACCGCGCCCATGCCGCGCAGCGCATTGATGGCCATGGGGTGGCGGGCCAGCTGGCCAAAGGCGGCAGCCAGGGCCAGCACGATGATCGCGGGCGCCACCAGCATGCCGGCCAGCGCCACGACGGCGCCTCGCAGGCCAAAGAAGCGGTCGCCGATCATCATGGACAGGTTGACCACATTGGGCCCGGGTAGCACCTGGGCGATGGCCAGGGTCTCGACGAACTCCTCCTTGCTCATCCAGTGATGGTGCTCGACCAGTTCGCGCTGGGCTATCGCCAGCACGCCGCCAAAGCCCTGCAGGGCCAGCCTTGAGAACGCCAGGAAGAGTTCCGTCAGGGATTCGGGACGGTTCAAGGCCGCTTCCTCAGCGCTGGACTTCAGCGCAGGACCTTCAGTGCGTCCGGGTTGACGATATTCGTCGGCTGCTGATTGATGAAGTTCAGCACGTTGTCGAAAGCCGCGTCGAAATAGAGCTCGTAGCTGTCCTGCTCCACATAGCCGATGTGCGGCGTGCAGACGGCGTTCTCCAGCCGCAGCAGCGGGTGGCCTTGCAGGATGGGTTCGCTCTCGAAGACGTCGATGGCGGCCATGCCGGGCCGGCCGCGGTTCAGTGCCGACACCAGCGCGCCCTCGACGGCCAGTTCGGCCCGTGAGGTGTTGACGAACAGCGCCGTCGGTTTCATCCGGGCCAGGTCTTCGGATGTGACGATGCCGCGCGTGGCGTCGCACAGGCGCAGGTGCACGGACAGCACGTCGGCCTCGGCGAAGAAGGCCTCGCGGCTGGGGGCGGCCTGGTAGCCATCGGCCTCGGCGCGCAGGCGCGAGGCCTCGCTGCCCCATACCATGACCTTCATGCCGAAGGCGCGTCCATAGCCGGCCACGAGCTGGCCGATCTTGCCGTAGCCCCAGATGCCCAGCGTCTTGCCGCGCAGCACCATGCCGACCCCGAAATTGGCCGGCATGGACGCAGCCTTCAGCCCGGCCTGCTGCCAGGCGCCATGTTTCAGGTTGCCGATGTACTGCGGCAGCCGCCTCATGGAGGCCATGATCAGCGCCCAGGTCAGCTCGGCCGGCGCCACCGGGCTGCCGACGCCCTCGGCCACGGCAATTCCTAAGCGCGTGCAGGCCTCGACGTCGATGTGGCTGCCGACACGGCCGGTCTGGGAGATCAGCTTGAGTTTTGGGAGCTTCTCGAGCAACTGGCGCGGGAAGGTGGTGCGCTCGCGGATCAGGACCAGCACCTCGGCATCGCGCAGCCGCACGGACAGCTGGCCGATGCCCTTGACCGTGTTGGTGAAGACCTTGGCGTTGAGGGGCTCCAACTTCGCCGCGCAGCGCAGCTTGCGCACGGCGTCTTGGTAGTCGTCCAGGATGATCACGTTCATAGCTGCAGGGGATTGTGCACGGTGCTCAGCAGGGGTCAGGGTTGCATGGCTACCATCGCTTTCCCTCAAGGAGACACCCGATGACCCCGATTTCCATGCACGCCGCCAGCGCGCCGGCATTCGCCAAGATGCTGGGCAATATGCTGACCTGGCTGGAGGCCGCCAAGGCCCATGCCGAAACCAGGAAGTTCTCGACCGACGTCTACCTGACGTTGCGCCTGGCGCCCGACATGCTGCCCTTCACCAAGCAGATCCAGATCGCCAGCGATGCCGCCAAGGGCTGCGTGGCCCGCCTGGGGGGCCAGGAGATCCCCAAGTACGAGGACAACGAAGCCACGCTGGACGAGCTGGCCGAGCGCATCAAGAAGACCCGCGACTTTGTGCTGTCCGTGCCCGCCGAGGCCTTCGCCGGCAGCGAGGAGCGCGAGATCGTCATCCCGCGCCGCAGCGGTGACCCACTGAAGTTCGATGGCTCGACCTATCTGCGGCATTTCGCCCTGCCCAACTTCTATTTCCACGCGACAACCACTTACGCGCTGTTGCGCCATGCCGGCGTGCCGCTGGGCAAGTCGGACTATTTGGGTGGCTGAGCGGGGACCGAAGACAGGCCACTACGGCCTGTCTGACGCCTCGCGAAGGCCCTGCCGCCTGCCCGCGGCGGGGCATGATTCCCCAGTTTGAGGTGCCCGGGGCGGGAAATGCTGCGCAATCCGCAGCCTATTCCCCGCGCCCAACCTGGCGGCGCGGCTTGAAAATCGGCGGAACATCCGATCACACCGCCCGCCGCATGGACATGTCGACGCCTCCCGCTGCCCCGCCCCAAGGTATTGCCCTTCTCGAGCAATGGCTTGGCTTGGCCCGCAGCGGCCAATGGCCTTTGCCCCAGGTCATGG
>NZ_JBFULE010000272.1:0-6363 GCF_056400485.1 Roseateles sp. P5_B10 | reverse complement strand
AGACCACACCGCGCTCGCGCCAGACCTGGCCGTCGAAGGCAAGGAGCTGGACCGGCATCGCATCCAGCACCTCGTTGCCGATGACGACGGCCTCCAGTTCGGCGGGCAACGCGTCCAGCCAGTCGACGCGCCCCCCCCAATGCGAAAGGCGTTCGCGCTGGCGCTCGCGCAGTTCGGCCGACAGCTCCACTATTGCGTAGCGTGCCAGGCCCGCGCCCAATGCATCCAGCTCCGCGATCAACTGGGCCGCCAGTGCACCCGAGCCGGCACCGAACTCGATGACATCGCGGCAACCGCTGGCGTCCATGGCCTGAGCGAGCTGGCGGGCCAGCGCCCGACCGAACAGCGGCGACATCTCGGGTGCCGTGACGAAGTCCGAGCCCTCGCTGGGCATCTGGCCGAACTTGCGCCGGCCGCCGGCGTAATAGCCCAGGCCCGGCTCGTACAGGGCCATGCTCATGAAACGGTCGAAGCCCAGCCAGCCGCCGGCTGCGGCGATCTCGGCGTGGATCTTGTCGGCGAGCTTCACCGCGCCATTCATCGAGCTTTCACCCAGGCTTCGAACTCGGCCAGCGGCATCGGCGCGCCGACCAGCTCGCCCTGGAACTGCTGGCAGCCCCAGCCAGCCAGCAGCTGCCATTGGGCCGCGGTGCGCACGCCTTCGGCCGTGACGGTCAGGCCCAGGCCGACGGCCATCTGCACGATGGCCCGCGTGATGGCCTGGGCACCGACATCGTMGGGCAAGCGGGCGACGAAGCCCTGGTCGATCTTGAGCTTGTCCAGCGGCAGCTCCGTCAGGTGGGCCAGCGAGGTGTAGCCGGTGCCGAAGTCGTCGACCGACACCSTCAGCCCGAGAGCACGCAGCTGGGCCAGCGTCGCCGGTGCATGCGTGATGTCGTCGATGAGCATGCGCTCGGTCAGCTCCAGCTCCAGCCATTGGCCTTGCGCGCCGGACTCCTGCAACACGCGCTTGACCGTGTCGGCAAAGCCATCGAGATGGAACTGGATGCGCGACAGGTTGACGGCGATGCGCATGGCGCCATGGCCGCGGGTCAGGCCGTTCTCGCGCCAGCGCCGTGCCGTTGCGGCGGCTTCGCGCAGCACCCATTCGCCGAGGTTGAGCATCAGGCGGTGGCGCTCGGCAACGAAGATGAAAGCGTCCGGCGCCAGCAGGCCACGCCGCGGGTGGCGCCAGCGCAGCAGCGCCTCGGCGCCCGACAGCTGACCCGTCGTCGCCTCGACCTGGGGCTGGAAGAAGAGTTCGAACTCGTTGCGCGTCAGGCCTTGGGCCAGCTCGGCTTCGAGCACGATGTCGGCATAGGCGGCCTCGGCCAGCGAGGATTCGAAGAACTGGTAGGTCGCACGGCCACGGGCCTTGGCGAGGTACATGGCCGTGTCGGCATGCTGGATGAGGTCATCCGCCTGCCGGCCGTCGTCCGGGTAGACGGCCACGCCGATGGAGGGCGTGACCGACAACGCCCGGCCATCGGCCTTGACGGGCACTTCGACGACCGACAGCAGGGCCTCCAGCACGACGACGATGTCGGCGCGACTGGTCAGGTCGCTCAGCAGCACGATGAACTCGTCGCCACCGAAGCGGCCGACGAGGTCGCTGTCGCGCAGCGCACCGACGATGCGCTCGGACACCGTCGTCAGCACCTGGTCGCCCTCGAGATGACCCAGGGAATCGTTGACGCGCTTGAAGTTGTCCAGGTCGATGAAGAGCAGGGCCAGCATCTCGCCCTTGCGCTCGGCGCGGCGCATCTGCAGGGCCATGCGGTCCATGAAGGCCGCGCGGTTGAGCAGGCCGGTCAGGACATCGTGATGGGCCAGGTGCTGGATGCGCGCCTCGTTGGCGAGACGGTCGCTGATGTCGCGCACGACGGCCATGCGCAGCTGCTCGCCGTCGCGCTCCATCGTGCGCATGATGAGCTCGACCGGAATGCGTGAGCCGTTGCAGTGCGTGACGGCGGTCTCGTAGCGAAGCTCCTGCCCTCGCAACATGACCTCGCGGACCTTGGGCAGTTCGTCGGCGTCGACATAGGACAGCACGTGCTTGCCGATCAGTTCGTCCGCCGACCAGCCCAACATCTTGCACAGGGGCTGGTTGACGTCGGTCATGATGCCGTCGCGGTGGAAGAGGATGCCCTCCACCGTGGCCTGCATGAACTTGTCGAGCCTGGCCTCCGATTCCCGCAGCCGGCGCTCGGCCAGGCGATGGCGCGTGATGTCGTAGACCAGGACCCAGCTGCCCAGCAGCGTGCCCTGGCTGTCGAACTGCGGAATCAGGTGGATCTCGAGGAAGGACAGCTTGCCGCCGGGCTGGATCAGCTCGCGCTCGTAGACGACGGGCTTGAGGTCGCGCACCAGTTGTTCGACCGACACGCGCACATGCTCGTAGGCCTCGGATCCGACGATCTCGCTGAAGTGCTTGCCGACGATGGAGTCCTGCGTCAGCTTGAAGGCCTCGGCATAGCCACGGTTGGCAAAGAGGCAACGATGGTCGGCGGCACCGTACAGCGCGATCCAAGCCGGCACATGATCGGCCAGCATGCGAAAGCGCGCCGCGTCCAGGGCCTGGCGCTCGAGGTCGAGTTCCTTGGGCGAACTCATGTGCTTCCCATCGTGCGTCGGGCCAGGCACAGGTCGTCCCAGGCACCGGCCTTGTCCGCAGGCGAGCGCAGCAGGTAGGCCGGGTGGTAGGTGACGATGACGGGCAGGTCGCGCCAACGGTGCACGCGGCCGCGCAGCTTGCCCAGGGGTTCGGTCAGGCCAGTCAGCCGGCGCGCCGCCTGCAGGCCCATGGCCAGCACGACGCGCGGGCGCAGCAGTTCGGCCTGGCGTGCCAGCACGGCCTCGCAGGCGTCCAGCTCGCCGGGCTGGGAGGCCCGGCCGCGCGGCGGGCGGCACTTGACGATCGGGGTTACGAAGGCGGTCGCTTCATCACCCGTGCGACGTTGGCCGGCGGCGCTCAGCATGCGGTCCAGCAGGCGGCCCGTATCACCGCCGAGCGCTTCGCCGGAGGCGTCGTCGCCTTCATCGGGCGGATCGGTGACGACCAGCCATTGCGCCTGCTGCAGGGCGCCGTTGCCGAAGACGGCGTTGCGGCGCTGCTCGCACAGGCCGCATGCCCGGCAACTCGAGACGGCCTCGCGCAGCGCCGGCATATCCAGGTTGGCGAAGCTCGACGGCGCCGACGGCGCCGCCACACGCACGATGACAGGCGGCGGCGCGGCAACGACGATGGGCTCGGGTTCGACCTCGATGACGTCGACGGGCTGCATCACCGCGCTCGCCGCCGGCAGCCGATAACCCATCTCGGCCAACATGGCCCGCTGGCGCAGATCCCAACTCATGCCGGCACCGACAGGCTCATGAGGATGGCATCTTCGCGCGGCCCCTGCTGCACCGGGTAATACGCGCGGCGCCTGCCAACCTCTGCGAAGCCGTAGCGGCGGTAGACCTCGCGAGCGCGCTCGTTGCCGACGCGCACTTCCAGCCACAGCTGCGTCAGGCCGCGGCGGCGGCATTCGCCCACCAGCCGGTCCAGCATGGCCACCGCCAGGCCGCGCCCCTGCCAGGCCGGCACAACGGTGATGTTGAGCAGGTGCATCTCGTCCACGCCCGGCATGGCGACCCAATAACCGAAAAGCTCGGCGCGCGGCCCGCGCAGCACCTCGGCCGGGTAGGCGGCCGCCAGCGAGTCGACGAAATTGCCATGCGTCCACGGCACCGGGTAGGCCTGGCGCTCGACGGCGATGATCTCGGTCAGGTCGGGCACCCGCATGGCCTCGGCCTCGAAGGGCGGCAGGCTGCGCTCCAGCAATGCGCTCATGACTTGAGTTCTCGCTCGGCCGTCGTCAGCGCAACCTTGTCGCGCACATAGACGGGCAGGGCCTCGGCCGCGTCGCGCATCTCGCCACGCTGCCAGGCGGCCAGAGCCAAGGTACCCAGGGCTGCAGCGCGCGAACGGGCCTGCGGCCAGGTCTGCGGCAACACGCCCAGGGCCTCGGCATATTCGGTCAGGGCCGTACCGGCGACGGCCGCGGGCGTCCCCCAATGCGCGGCCAGCGCCTCGGGCTTGTAGAGGGCGGGAGCTTCGACGGCGACCCAGGCGCCATCGGCCCAGCGGTAGCGGGCCGCATAGATCTCGCCGATACGCGCGTCCATCGCCACCCAGAGGTCGTCGCCAGCGCCTTGCGCACGGGCGTCCTCGGCGACCAGCATCAGGCTGTCAATGGCCAGCACCGGCCGGTCCAGCCCGAAGGCCAGGCCCTGCGCGACGGCGCAGGCGGTGCGCAGCCCGGTGAAGGCGCCGGGGCCCTGCCCGAAAGCGATGGCGTCCAGGTCGGCCATCGCGATGCCCGCGCCGGCCAGCAGGGCCTTGACCTCGGGCAGCATGCGTGCCGACGCCTGCGCCCCGCCCTGGGCCTCGAAAACCCGAGTCTGCCCCTCGGCCACGAGGGCCAGGGCCATCGTGTCGGTGGAGCTGTCGAGAGCCAGGAGGGAGGGCATCAACCCAGTGTAACTTTCGGGTCATGCGCAGACAGGCGATGGGATGGGTGTTGGCGGGTTGGATCCTGGGGGTACAGGCGGCGGAACCATTGCCGCTGTCGGTCCAGGTCGCGCTGCGCCAGGCCCAGGTGCCGGCCACCGCTCTGGGCGTGTTCGTGCAGGCCCTGGATGAACCCCGGCCCCGCCTGGCCTGGCAGCCAGACATGCCACTGAACCCCGCCTCACTGACCAAGCTCGTCACCAGCATGGCGGCGCTGGACACCCTGGGCCCGGCCTGGCAATGGCAGACGCCGGTCTGGCTGACCGAGGACGGCGGCCTGGCCATCCAGGGCAGCGGCGACCCACGCCTGTCCACCGAGCGCGTCTGGGGGGTGCTGAAGCGCCTGGGCATCAGCGAATTGCGCGGCCCGCTGCGCCTGGACCGCAGCGCCTTCACGCCCGGCGCCGCCGAGCCCGGTGACTTCGACAACGAGCCCTGGCGCGTCGGCAATGTGCTGCCCGAGGCCTTGCTGCTGAACTTCAAGGCGGTCAGCTACACGATCCGCGTCGAAGGCATGCAGGCCCGCATCAGCGCCGACCCGGCGTTGGACCCACCCCAGACCGTGCCGACGACGGCCGGGCCCTGCGGCGACTGGCGCGGCGCGCTGAAGCTGCAATGGGCCGCCGGCCAGCGCCCGCGCTTTGYCGGCAGCTATGCGGCGGCCTGCGGCGACCTGACCTGGACCCTGGCCGATCCCGACCCGGCCACCTACCCGGCGCGGCTGCTGGCGCTGATGCTGCGTGAAGCCGGCATCGCCTGGCGCGGCGAGGCCATCGTCGACGCACCAGCGCCCGCCAGCGCGCCCACGCTGCTGTGGCCCGGCCCGACGTTGGCCGAGGCGCTGCGCGATATGAACAAGGCCAGCAGCAATCTCACGGCCCAGCAGGTGTTGCTCAGCACCGCGCGCGCCGCTGGCGTGCCCGCGCCCTCACCCGACACGGCGGCAACCTGGCTGCAGGCCTGGCTGGACGCGCATRCCGGCACGACGCCACCGACCCGCGTGGTCAACGGCTCCGGCCTGGCCCGCGAGACGCGCATGAGCCCGGCCCAGCTGGCAGCGCTGCTGCGCTGGGCCTGGGGCCAGCCCTGGATGCCTGAGCTGTTGGCCTCGCTACCGGTGGCCGGGCTGGACGGTACGCTGTCACGCCAGCCCGGGYGCTTTGGCGCTGCGGCCGGGCGGGCGCATCTCAAGACCGGTTCGCTGCGCGACGTCGTCGCGCTGGCCGGCATCGTCGATGCGCCCTCGGGCAAGCGCTGGGTGCTGGTTGCCATCGTCAACCACCCACAGGCCCAGGCCGCGCGCGGCGTGCTGGATGCAGTATTGCGCTGGGTGGCGCAGGACGCGCCGGAGGGCAAGGCCGGGCGCTGACGCGCAGGTCAGGCGTCGCTCTCAGCGGCGTAGGGCTCGACGCCCTGGCCCGTGAACCAGGTGTCCCGCTCAGACACATGGCCGCCGCCGACAGCGTTGTAGTTCACCGTKAGTTCCTCATCGGCGGCAATGTCGCGGATGGCCACGAAGCGCAGCAGCCGCAACTCGACATCGGCCTCGTAGCGCATATTGGCCGGGTTCTCATGGTTGTACATGCTGCCGTAGCCGAGAGCCAGGCAATGGCCGCTTGTGGTGTGAGCCAGCACGCCCCAGTTGAAGAGCAGTTTTCTGACCTCCTCGGGAATCGACGTGTAGGAGCCGGTGAACAGCACGACAGGGCAGGCCTCGACGGTCTCCCCCTTGGCATGAGGCCGTGACGCATAGGCGCCGCGGCCTTTGGTCGTGCCCGTGTCCTTGATGTAGACGCTGGGGGATTGGA
>NZ_JBFULE010000271.1:0-6394 GCF_056400485.1 Roseateles sp. P5_B10 | reverse complement strand
GGCACTGGTGGGCCGACGTCGCGCCGCTCAAGCGCGGGCCATTGCATGTCAGCCTGACCGAGCTGCTGCTCCACGACGGTCCCGCCGTGAAATACCGCGGCCTCTTCATCAACGACGAGGACTGGGGCCTCTTCCCCTGGGCCTCTCGCACCTTCGAGCCCGAGGCCCGCACGATTGGCCCGCGCACCTACGAGCAGGTCTTCCGCCTGCTGCTGCGCCTGAAGGCCAACACGCTGTGGCCGGCCATGCACCAAGTCTCGGGCGCCTTCAACGCCGATCCGCGCAATGCCGAGCTCGCGCAGCGCTATGGCATCGTCATGGGCTCATCCCACGCGGAGCCGATGCTGCGCAACAACGTCGCCGAGTGGAAGGYGCCGGCTGAGCAGTACAACTACGCAACCCATCCCGAACAGGTGCGCGACTACTGGGCCGAGCGGCTGAAGACGAATGGCCGCTTCGACAACCTCTACACGCTGGGCATGCGCGGCATCCACGACTCTGGCATGCAGGGCGGCGGCACCGTCGCCGAGAAGCAGGCGCTGTTGAACCGCTTGCTGGCCGACCAACGAGAGCTGCTGGCAAAGCACGTAGGCGACCCGGTGACGCTGCCCCAGGTCTTCGTGCCCTACAAGGAAGTGCTGCCTTTGCTGCCCGGGCTGGCCCTGCCCGACGACGTGACGCTGGTCTGGCCCGACGACAACTTCGGCTACATCCGCCAGTTCCCCGACGCGGAGCAGACCAAGCGCTCAGGCGGCTCGGGCGTGTACTACCACCTAAGTTATCTCGGCGCGCCGCTGTCCTATCTGTGGCTGTCCACCACGCCGCCCGCACTCGTCGCCGAAGAAATGGGCCGCGCCTTCGATGCCGGCGCGCAGCGGCTGTGGATCGCCAACGCCGGCGACATCAAGCCGCACGAGGTCAACCTCAGCCACTGGTTCGACCTGGCCTGGAACCCGGCCGCCGTGCGGGCGCAGGGCCAGCAGGCCTACCTTCGTGAGCTGGCGCAGCGGCTCTTCGGCGTTGCTGGCATCGCCGACATCTGGGACGGCTACTACCGCCTCAACTTCGAGCGCCGCCCCGAGCATCTGCAATATCACCTGCCCGGTGAACGCGTGAAGCGCAGTGGCCTGGCGCCGGCCGTCGTCGACGAGCGCCTGGATCGCTTCGCCCAGCTGCTTGCCCGCCTGGACGCCGTGCGCCCTCGGATCGCCGCCGCGCAGCGCGACGGTTTCTTCCAACTGGTCGAATACCCGCTGCGCGCTTCGGCCCTGGCCAACGAGCGCTTCTTCGCGTTGGAGCGCTACGCGGCGACGATGGAGCGCGATCCCGCTGGTGCCCGCCGCTTCGCCGCCCAGGCCGTGCGCGCCGATCAGCGCCTCAAGGCCTTGACCGCGCGCTGCAACGGCGGCCGCTGGGCCGGCATCCTGGCCGAGGAACCGGCCGATGGCCTTTGGACCAGCTACCGCCAGCAGGCGCCGTTGCTACCGGCCGCCGGATTGGGTGGCAGCACGGCCGATGCGCTGAGCGACATCGCGAAAGCCGCTGCCGACCTCGCACCCGTGGCCACGGCCGCTGCAGTGCCACCCGCGCTGCGTGTGACCGCCTCGCAGGGCTGGCGCCTCATCCCCGGCCTCGGTCGCGGCGACGGCGTGCTCGCCGCACAGCAGCCCGGCTCGACCTTGGCGCTGCAAGCGCAGGCACCCGCCGGCGCCAGCTGCCTGCGCGTCTACGTGCTCCCCACCTACCCGTTGACCGCAGGCGAGCCCTGGCAGGCTGACGTGGTCGTCGACGGCCAGACCCACCCACTGCGCTGGCCGCGCGGCGTGCAGGACGCCGCCTGGGGGCAGGGCGTGCTGGCCAATCGACTGAGCGCATCCCTGACCCTGCCAGAACGCGCCGCCGGAACGCTGCGGCTGCAACTGGCGGCCGGCCAGCGCGACCTGATGTTCGATGGCGCGGAACTGCTGCCCGGTGCCTGCCGCTCCTGACCGCGAGTCAGAATTCCCAACCTTGTTGACCCCACCTCCCCATGAGAGCACGCATCCCAGTCACGCTGATCCCTTGTCTGCTGGCCCTCACAGGCGCCGCTCATGCGCAGACGACTTGCGTCGCAGATTTCTCGGCGTTCGGCCAGGGGCGGTTTGCCGTCGAGATCAAGGCGAGACCGGACGGACGATTTGATGCGGTGGTCAACGGCAGCACGACGAACGCGGCCACCTCGCCCGTGGACGAAGTCGTCCGCCCCGGCTTGAACCTCGCTGCCGATCCCCATGGCAAGGAGGTTGCGCAGTTCAATGCCGCCGAACGCTCGCTGGTGCACCTGCAGGGTCTTCGCGAATCCCCGAAGACGCGTGACTTCGTCAACCTGCCGTTCTCGCCCGCCGACGTGCGGCGGCTCAGGACGTTCGACCTCATCGGCAAGACGGACAAGTTCGGCGGCCAGGTTCTGATGGAGGCCTTCGACGAGCAGGGTGCCTCGCTCGGCAAGGTGCTCCGCCGCGTGCTCGTCGCAACGTGCCGGTAACCGCTTCTGAGGTGACCTCGTGAAACTTGCTTCGCTCGCCCTTGCCGCCCTGCTCGCCGCCTCGGCCTGCCAAGCCCAGAACCCGCTGGCCCTCGGCAAGGACCTGCGCACCGCCGACCCCTCCGGCCATGTCTGGCCCGACGGCCGCCTGTGGCTCTACACCTCGCACGACGAGGAATGCCAGGCCGACTTCCACATGAAGGACTGGACCGCCTTCTCGTCCACCGACCTCGTCAACTGGACGAACCACGGCGCGGTGCTGTCGGTCAAGGATCTGAAGTGGGCTGACGACTACGCCTGGGCGCCCGACGCGGCCTACAAGAACGGCAGGTACTACCTCGTCTTCCCCGCCGGCACCGGCGTCAAGGACCGCCAGAACCCGAAGAACAGCACCAAGTGGATGGGCATCGGCATCGCCGAGAGCGACTCGCCCGCCGGCCCCTTCAAGGACATGATCGGCGCGCCGCTGTGGCGCAAGCCTTACGCCAATGACCCGGTGCTGTTCGTCGACGACGACGGCCGCGCCTACCTCTACAGCCGCACATCAGGCGTCAACTACCTGGTGGCGGAGATGGCTGACGACATGCGCAGCATCAAGGGCGAACTGCAGAAGATGGACATGGGCGGCTACGAGCCGCCGATGGAAGGCCCGTGGGTGTTCAAGCGCAACGGCCTGTACTACTTCACCATGCCCGAGCACAACCGCATCCTGACCTACTACACGGGCGCCTCGCCCAAAGGCCCGTGGACCTACCGCGGCGTCATCATGGACGCCGAGGGCGGCAACAACCACCACTCCATCGTCCAGTACAAAGGCCAGTGGCTGCTGTTCTATCACCGCTGGCTGGACGTCTCCGGTGCGGCTTGCGCAAAGAAGCAGCGGCACGTGGCGGCGGAGTACCTGCACTTCAATGACGACGGCTCGATTCGCAAGGTCGAGCGCACGGAGCAAGGCGTGGGCGACTTCGCGCAGCGCGCCGCGAAGCGCTGAGGGGGAGCGATGAACGCTGATGAATCGATCAACGCGCTGGCGCGGCAGGCCCGCGCGCATTGGGAGGCCGGGCGCCTCGACGCGGCCGAGGCCTGCTTTGTCCGAGCTATCGCCGCAGCCGGCGGGCAGGCGGGTGTCGCCGACCTGCACGGCCAGCTGGCGGCCGTGATGGACGGTGCCGGCCGTCTGGCCGATGCCGTCGCCCAATCCGAACTGGCGCTGGCGGCAGAACTGGCGCTGGGGCAGGGGGACTCGCAGCCCAGCGTGAAGGTGGCGCGCTACTTTTTGGCGGACCGGCTGCTGCGCCTGGAAGAGGCCGGGCGGGCGCTGAAGGTGCTGGCGCCGTCGCTGGCCGCCCTGCCCGATGACTGGCTGCTGAACACCGCGCAGGCCGAGGCGCTGCTGGCCGTCGGCCGCGCCGGCGAGGCCAGGGCCGCGGCCCGGTGTGCGCTGGCGAATGCCGGCTCGGACGCCAAGCGTGCCCAGTTGGCCGAACGCCTGCAGGCGGTGCTGCGGGATTGATGGTCCGCTCGCTATCGCCGCTGCAGACGGGTCATCCAGAGCAGCAGTACCTTTAGCCAGCGGCTCGTCCGGTGTCTCTTGTGCCTCGCTCTGCCAGGGTGCGCCACACTGTCATGGTGCGAGCTGTGCGGCTTGGCGGCTTGGGGACTCGCCCGGGCGTCAGCAGGTCCATGGCCTGGATGGCGCGAACCAGGAAGGGCAGGGCGAAGAGCAGCGGCATGGCCATCAGGCGGAGCGCCTGGGGCGTACCCGCCTGGAACTGGTGCAACTGGTGGACGGAGAACGGCAGCGTGAGCGCGTGCTGCGCGAGTTGCATCGTGACCGACTTGTGCCAATCGGCGTCGACGCCACTCATGGCACAGCGCTGGCGGCGGCTCAGATGAAAGTCCGGCGGGTCGCTGCGCCGCAGTCGCAGGCGCAATTCCGCTTGTGGCACAGCCGGCAGCGAAGCCATGTATTCGTGCGCTTCCAGCGCCAGCTGGAGCCGCGCCGCGTCGGCCAGGATGCCGCTGATGGCCGGGTCCGTCGAAGCGATGCCGCCCAGGATCTTCAGGCGGCGCGTGGCGTCATGCAGTTCCCAGAGCCGGATGCGGAAGCTGCGTTCCGAGTCCGGCACTTGATGACCCGCGATGTACTCAAAGGCGTCATGGGCCTCGATGACGCAGCGCGCCAGGGCGCTCATGGACGGCAGATCCCACAGATCGAGAGGCGGCTGCTGGGTGGGGTCAGGCGCCAGCCGGCGCAAGGCGATGCCGTGGGACAGCAGCTTGGCGAAGATCTGTTCGCCATAGCTGACATGCACAGCCGAGAGGGGCTGGCCGGTCAGGGCCGCGGAAACCGCCTTGCCATGTTCGAGCACGGCGTCGAACTCGCGCAGCTTGGAACGGTAGTCAGCCCAGGTATTGATCTCTTGCAGCATGCTTGCTTTGTTGCCCCGACAAGCGCGCAAGGTTAGGCGAAGTTTGGGTTGCCCAGTTTCTCGCCCATCCAGCGGGCTGCCAGCGCTGGCCATTGATCCTGCGTGCCGGCCAGTTCCCGCAGCGCGAAGCCGTGTTCGGCCTGCGGGAAGACATGGGCCTCGACGTCGAGCCGGTGTTGCTGGGCCGCGGCGATCAGGTTGAGTGCATGGGCGACGGGCACGACGGGGTCGTGCAGCGCATAGGCCAGGAACACCGGGCAGCGCGGCAGGCCGTGGGGCTGGCTGGCAATGCCGATGGGCCAGGCGTCGTAGAAGGCCTGCTTCTCGGGCGGCGGAAAGTCGGGTTTGCCGGGCGGGAACTTGTGGTCACGGTGGTTGGCGTTGAGGGGAGCGTACGCGATGACGGCGCCCGCCGATTCCCGCTGGCAGGCCATGACGCCGGCCAGATGGCCGCCGGAGGAGAGGCCCACGTGCAGCAGCGGCAGCGGCGGCAGCGTGGCGAGGTGATCCAGCGCGAGCAGACCGTCCTGCAGCGCGATGTCGAAGGGCTGGCCGTCCTGACCGGGCAGGCGATGCACCAGCACATGGGCGTMCAGCCCCAGCGTGTTCAGCCATTGCGCGATCTCGACACCTTCCTTGTCGTGCATCAGCTGCAGGTAGCCGCCGCCGGCATAGACGAGGGCACGGCCGCGCGCCGGTGAGGGCGACGGATAGGCGTGCAGCTCGGCCCGCGTCGGGCGGCGGCAGATGCGGTCGGGCGATTCGCCGTCAAAGACATTCGGCGCGCCGGCTGACAGAGCAATGAGGTTCATCGTTTCTCGGGCAGCGGCAGGCCGAAGTCCGGCATGCCGTCGGCCGTGAACGCCAGCGGCTGTACGCGGGTGGCGCGACCGGTGTCCTTCAGCGGGTCGCCGACGATGTCGCGGTAGTTGCGGGCATGGAAGACGTTCAGCACGCTGCCATCCGGCTCGGTGACGAAGCTGTTGTGGCCGGGGCCGTAAATGCCGTTCTCCGGGCTGCTGGTGAACACCGGGCCGGGCGACTTGCGCCAGTTCTTCGCGTCCAACAGGTCGGCGTTCTCGTCGGCCCACAGCAGGCCCAGGCAGTACTCGGCGCCGGTGCCGGCGGCCGAGTAGGTCATGAAGACGCGGCCGCCGTGGATGAGCACGGCCGGCGCCTCGTTGACGAAGTGGCGCACCTTCTCCCAGGCGTAGTCGGGCTGGCTCAGCCGCACCTGCGGGCCTTGCAGTTCGGTCGGGCTCTTCATGCTTGAGATGAAGATGTCGGTGCTGTGGTTCTTCTTCGCCGGGTCGGTCTGGGCCCAGGCCATGTAGCGCTGGCCGCGATGCTCGAAGACGGTGGCGTCCAGCGTGAAGGTCTCCCATTGCGTCCTGATCTGGCCGCGTTCGGTCCAGTCGCCCTGCATGGGGTCGGGCGA
>NZ_JBFULE010000270.1:0-6411 GCF_056400485.1 Roseateles sp. P5_B10 | reverse complement strand
GCGCCCGTGCAGTTGTCGACCCAGGCCGTCTACACCCTCAGCTTCCTGATCTTCTGGGCCGTCATCGCCTTTGGCGCCAGCCTGGCGCTGCTGCTCATCAGCCTGYCCGGCGACGAGGTCAAGCCTGGGCGTCACGCGCCGGGCTGGCCTCGCTGAGCCCGGCGCCTGCCACCACGCGTGCGTTGCGGTCATGCGTCCAGTAGGCCCAGGCCCAGTCCACCAGCACGACGAAGCGGTTGCGGAAGCCGATCAGGAAATAGACGTGGGCGAACAGCCAGAACAGCCAGGCGGGCAGGCCCGAGAAGCGCAGCGACCCGGCCGGCGTGCCCAGGTCGACGACGGCGCTGTGGCGGCCGATGGTGGCGAGGTTGCCGTAGTCGCGGTAGCGAAAGGCCTGCGTCGCCTCGCCGCGCAGCCGGCGCTGGATGTTGGCGGCGGCGTGCCGGCCCATCTGCTTGGCGCCGGGTGACACGCCGGGCACGGGCTTCGGAGGCTGGCCGGGTGCGTGGCTCTGCGCGGCGGCGAGGTCGCCGATGACCTGGATGTTGGCCYGGCCCTTCACGCTCAGGTCGGGCTCGACGACCACACGGCCGGCGCGGTCCAGCGTGCAGCCGGTTGCATCGGCCAGCKCACGGCCCAGGGGCGAGGCCGCCACGCCGGCGGCCCAGACGACGCAGCGGCTGTGCAGGCGCTCCGGGCCGGTTGGCGTCGTGATGTCCAGCCCCTCGGCGTCGATACCGGTCACACGGGCGTTCAGGCGCACGTCCACGCCGAGCGCGCCCAGTTGCTCGCGGGCGCGTTCGCTCAAGCTCTCGGGCATGGCCTGCAGCACACGCGGGCTGCCCTCCACCAGCAGCACGCGCGCCTGTCGTGGGTCGATGCGGCGGAATTCACCGGGCAGGGTGTGGCGGGCGATCTCGGCGAAGGTGCCGGCCAGTTCGACCCCGGTCGGCCCGCCGCCGACAACGACGAACTGCAGCAGGGCGGCGCGCTGGGCGGGATCGTCCTCGCCATTTGCTTCACGTTCGGCAGCCTCGAAGGCCAGCAGCACGCGGCGGCGAATCTCGAAGGCGTCGCTCAGCGTCTTCAGCCCCGGCGCGTGCTCGGCCCAGTCATCGCGGCCGAAATAGCTGTGCGTGGCGCCAGCGGCGACGATGAGGTGGTCCCAGCGCAGCGTGGCGCCATCCTTCAGCGTGGCGGTTCGCGCGGTGGCGTCGATGGCTACGATCTCGCCCATCAGCGTCGTCACATTGCGCTGGCCGCGGAAGAGGTGGCGGATGGGCGCCGCAATCGACGGCGCCGACAGGCCCGCCGTGGCCACCTGGTAGAGCAGGGGCTGGAAGAGGTGATGGTTGGTCTTGTCGACGAGGGTGATGTCGACGTCGGTGGTGCGCAGCGCGCGCGCCGCCTCCAGGCCGCCGAAGCCGCAGCCAATGATCAGGACTTGAGGACGCATGGACAGCCATCCTACGCTCGGTTTGTTGCGCCGCAGCATGACTGTTTTTCAAATGGCGGCAGGCTGGTTGCATCGTGATGCAAAGCCAGCCGGCAAGGTCCGATCACGTGCCGTTTGCGCACCTAGGATGCGGCGCCCAAGATGTCCTCCGCCACGCTGGCCGCTGCCTCCTCCGCACCCGAACCGACCTGGCAACGCCCGCGCGGCGGTGGCCTGCGCGGGCTGTCCTTCCACCAGTGCCTGCTGGCCGCCTWTTTGCTGATCACGGCGCTGCTGGGCGGCGCGGCGGCCCAGGCCATGTTCGCACTCGAGCATGTCGCCCTGCAGAGCCGCGAAGCCGCGCAGGACGCCGCCAGTCTGAGCGCCCAGGTGCAGCGGCTGTCCGAACGCACCGTGGCCATGGAGCGCAGTGCGCGGCAGTTCCTGGTGCTCGACGACGCCAGCCTGCGCGAACGCTTCCAGGCCGCCTGGGCAGACGCCAAGGCCACGCAGGCGACATTGGCCGGCACGCTGACCGAGCCGGCATCGAAGCAGCTGTTCGCCGACTGGGGCAGGCAGGCCGAAGCGGCCTGGGAGGTGCTGCAGAACCCAGGCCCGACCCGCACTCGCTCCACGGCACTGCGGCGGCTGACACCGGTATTCGCGCGCCTGCACGGCCTCAACGAGACCCTGACCGAGCAGAGCCAGCGCGCCGTGGACCGCCGCAGTGACGCGGTGCTGGCCGAACTGGAGCAGCAGCGCCGCCTCATCAGCGCCCTGGTGCTGGGCGCCATCGCGCTGGCCGTGCTGCTGGCGCTGGGTTTTGGACACTGGCTGCTGCGGCCGCTGGCCCATGTCGAGGCGGCCATCGGCCGGTTGGGCGACAACCGCTTCGACGAGCCTGTGGAGGTGCGCGGCCCGGCCGACCTGCGCCGGCTCGGGCGCCAGCTGGAGTGGCTGCGCCAGCGCCTGGCCACGCTGGAGTCGGACAAGACGCGCTTCGTGCGCCACATCTCGCATGAGCTGAAAACGCCGATGGCCTCCATCCGCGAAGGCGCGGCCCTGCTGCGCGAGGGCGTTGCCGGCCCGCTGACGCCGGATCAGACCGAGATCGTGCGCATCCTCGGCGACAACAGTGCCGCCCTGCAAGGCCAGATCGAGGACCTGCTGCGCTACCAGACGCTGRCCTCCAACTCTCAGCAACTGCAGCGCCGCGCGACCGACCTCAAGGCGTTGCTGGCGCGTGTGGTGGATGAACAGCGCCTGCTCTGGCAGACCCGGGGCCTGCAGGTACGCATCGACGCCGCAGCCTGCAACGCCCTTGTCGACGACGCCAAGCTGGCCATCGTGCTGGCCAATCTGCTGGCCAACGCGCTGCGCTTCAGCCCGCCCGGGGGCGTCATCGTGCTGACCCTGGAGCAGGACGACCGCAAGTTTTGCATCGACTGCATCGACGCCGGTCCCGGCGTGGCAGCCGAGGATGCCGAGCGCATCTTCGACCCCTTCTACCAAGGCCGCAACCAGGCGCCCGGTGCGCGCCGCGGCAGTGGCATCGGCTTGTCCATCGTGCGCGAGATCGTGCAGGCCCACGGCGGCTGCTGCCGGCTGCTGGCCAGCGAAGGCGGTGCCCATTTCCGGATTGAGATACCCCATGCGAAGACTGCTTGAGATTGGCTCATTGCTGCTGCTGGCCGCCTGCCAGACGGCCCCGCCAGCGCCCGTGCCGGCTCCGCCGCCCCCTGCGCCTGTCTGCCCGGAGCTGCCCGCGCCACCGCCGCAGGTCGACGATCTGAAGGCGCTGGTCGGCTATGCCGAGGATCTGCGCAAGGCGCTGGCCCTGAACCAGGGGCGCAGCAGCGCAGACCAAGCCCAGGCTGCGGCGCAGCTCGACCTGATCGCCAATGCGACCGACGCGTCGGCCGAACCGATCAAGCCGCTGGCCGCGCTGATGGCCACCCGCCTGGCCGAGCAGCGGCGGCTGCAGGACAACATCGACAAGCTCAGCCAGCAACTGCGCGAGAGCCAGCGCCGCAACGAGCAGCTCAACGAGAAGCTCGAGGCCCTCAAGGCCATCGAGCAGACCCTGCCGGGCAAGCCCGGTGCTCCGCGATAAAGGGGCAGCAATGACCACGCAAGCCACCATCCTCCTCGTCGACGACGACGCCGACCTGCTGCGCCTGATGACGATGCGGCTGACCGCTGCCGGCCACGCTGTGCAGGCCGTGGCCAGCGCCGAAGCTGCGCTCGCCCACCTCGCCGTGCGGCTGCCGTCTCTCGTCATCACCGATGTGCGCCTGCCGGGGCTGGACGGCCTGGCCCTGTTCGACGAGGTGCGCGCCCGGCACCCGTCGCTGCCGGTCATCCTGCTGACCGCCCACGGCAACATCCCCGATGCGGTCGACGCCACGACGCGGGGCGCCCATGCCTATCTGACCAAGCCCTTCGACGGCAAGGGGCTGCTGGACAAGATCAACCAGGCGCTGCGGGTGAACGTGACGGGGCCGGCGCCGCTGGACGGCGATGCTGCGTGGCGCAGCGAGATCATCAGCCGCAGCCCGCGCATGGCCGAGGTGCTGTCCGAGGCGCGGCTGGTGGCGGCGACCGACGCGAGCGTGCTGATCTCGGGCGACAGCGGCACCGGCAAGGAGCTGCTGGCGCGCGCCATCCACCGCGCCAGCCCGCGCGCAGCGAAGCCCTTCATCGCGGTGAACTGCRCCGCSATCCCCGAGGCMCTGCTGGAATCCGAGCTGTTCGGCCAYGTGAAGGGCGCSTTCACCGGCGCGCAGGCACAGCGCCAGGGGCTGATCCCCGCGGCGCAGGGCGGCACGGTCTTTCTGGACGAGATCGGCGACATGCCGCTGGCCCTGCAGGTGAAGTTGTTGCGCGTGCTGCAGGAACGCGTCGTGCGGCCGGTAGGCAGCAACGAGGCGGTAGCGGTGGATGTGCGTGTGCTGTCGGCCACCCACCGCGACCTGGAGCTCGCCATGGCCGAGGGCCAGTTCCGCCCCGACCTCTATTACCGGCTCAATGTCGTGCAACTGCGCCTGCCCCCGCTGTCGGAGCGGCGCGAGGACATCGCGCTGCTGGCCCAGCACTTCCTGCAGACATTGGCCGAGCGGCACCGCCGGCCGGTCAAGGGTTTTGCGCCGGATGCGCTGGAGGCGTTGGTGACTGCGCCCTGGCCGGGTAATGCGCGCCAGCTCTACAACGTCGTCGAACAGGTCTGCGTGCTGGCCATGGCGCCGCTGGTGTCGCTGACCCAGGTGCAGCGCGCGCTGCAGACGCCGTCGTTGGAGGTGCTGAGCTACCAGCACGCCAAGCAGCGTTTCGAGCGCGACTACCTCAATCAGTTGCTGAAATTGACCTCGGGCCATGTGGCCGAGGCCGCACGCCTGGCCGACCGCAACCGCACCGAGTTTTATCGCCTGATGCAGAAGCACGGGCTGGATCCGCAGCTCTTTCGCGCTGACCCCCTAGCTGCCGCGTCGGATTCGGGCGACAGAAAACCGTCAGATGAATCAAGCACTTAGGCCGGCATCGCCATGCGGCGTCGCCGCCCGGCGACAAAAGCGCCGGTGCTGATGGCCGCAGACGGGCCCTGTCGCGCCGGGTTTTGGCCTAAGTCGTTGATCTGCTGACGAAATTTGAAACTGGCACGGGCCTTGCGCTGAACCTGTTCGTGGTGCCCCCCGGTATCGCTTTCGATTCACGCATCCTCAGGAGATCTGCATGCGACAAACATCCACCTTCGCCCGACTGCTGTCTGCCGCCTTGATGGCTGGTAGTGCCACTGCGACCTTTGCCGCTGACCAAGCACCGGCGACGCCGGCCCCGGCCGAACAGGTTGCTCAGGCGCAAACCGCCGGCGACACGACGATTGCCAGCCAGGCCCAGGCCGTATTGCAGCAGGACAAGGATCTGGCAGCCCTGCCGCTGACCGTGAGCAGCAGCGCTGCTGGCGTGGTCGTGCTCAAGGGCGCGGCACCCAGCGCCGACCTGGCCCAGAAGGCCATCAAGCTGGTTCAGGCCGTGCCCGGCGTGAAGGAAGTGCGCAACGAGATCAAGGTCGGCTGACCGCCGTTTCCTTGATCTCGAGGCCCTGCGCGCCCCCGCAGGGCCTTTTTTCGTCTGGCTTCAGCAGCGGCTGTTGTTCACCAAGACCTGAAGCCCGGCCTGGTCGAGGATGCGCAGCTGGCGCTGCCTGACCTCCAGCAGCCCGTCCTCCTGGAATTTGGAGAAGGTGCGGCTGACGGTTTCCAGTTTCAGGCCGAGGTAGCTGCCGATCTCTTCGCGCGTCATGCGCAGCACGAGGCTGGATGCCGAGAAGCCGCGTGCCTGCAGGCGCTGGGTCAGGTTCAGCAGGAAGGCCGCCAGGCGCTCCTCGGCCCGCATATTGCCGAGCAGCAGCATGACGCCGTGGTCGCGCACGATCTCCCGGCTCATGATCTTGTGAAAGGAGTGCTGCAGCACGCTGAATTCGCGTGACAGCTCCTCCAGCTGGGAATAGTGGATGACGCAGACGGACGAGTCCTCCAGCGCGACGGCGTCGCAGTGGTGACGGTCGCTGCTGATGCCGTCCAGGCCGAGCAGCTCACCGGCCATCTGGAAGCCGGTGACCTGGTCGCGGCCATCCTCGCTGCCGACGCGGGTCTTGAAGAAGCCGGTGCGCACGGCGTACAACGCTTCAAAGCTCTCGCCGTTGCGAAACAGATACCCGCCGCGCGGCACGCTGCGTCGCATGGCGACGAGGCCATCCAGGCGGGTCAGGTCGGCAGCCTGCAAGCCCACAGGCAGGCAGAGTTCGCGCAGATTGCAGCTGGCGCAGGCGACCTTGAGCGGCTCGAGCGCGGCGGTGGGGCAGGGGAGACTCATGGGTTGGCATTCTTGGACCGGGCCGGCACTGCGCGCTTGACCTGGATCAAGGCCGGCGAGCCGCGGTATCGGCACAGTTGCCGCATGGCTGCTGTGACCGAAAG
>NZ_JBFULE010000269.1:0-7183 GCF_056400485.1 Roseateles sp. P5_B10 | reverse complement strand
GGTCTGTACAAGACCCTCGCGCGGATCATTTCTTGCCGCGGTGCTGACCTGAGCGCTGCAGAGCTTCGTTTCCTTCGCAAGCGACTCGGAAAGAGCCAGATAGAGGTGGGGCAGCTTGTCGGCACGACAGATCAGGCCGTGGCCAAATGGGAGAAGGGGCAGACACCTGTGCCGACCGCGGCTGCACGTCTTTTGAGGCTGGCGTGGCTGAACCAGAACTCACGAAAGCACGTTGCTGTGGCGCTGGAGAAGATGTGGTGCGCCCGTGAGTTCGTTCGGCATGGCTACGTTCTCGCGTACGAGCACGGCGTTTGGATTGACGTCAGCGACGAACACGAGCTGAAGCCCATCAAGGCGGAGGCCGAAAAGCAGACCTGGGCGGTGATCGATGGTCTGGTGCATATCGCAACTGCGAGTGCAACGTCGGGTGTATCCACTTTCCGGGAGTTCGCATGAGCGAGAGCGAGAGCGCAATTCCGGCCGAAGGCAGGATGTTCACGATTGAGGAGTTGGCGGCAGCTCTCTTTACTTGCCATGGCATCACGACGGGCTTGTACCAAGTGGGTTGCAGTTTGCGGTTTGCAGGCGCAACGATGAATTGGCAGCCGATGGGCTCGGAAGGTTTTCATCCCACCGCGATGGTTGGTATCGAAGCAATCGGACTCAAGCCGGTGGACAAGCCGGGCGTGTTGGTTTTTGACGCTGGCCAGCTCTCTAGGGCTAAGCCGGCTGCGAAAAAGCGAGCGTCGCCGCGGAAGGTTCAACCTTGAGTCTTTAGGGGAACAAAGGGGGGAACACGGAAGGGAGAACCGCTGGACCTCTAGCACTGGCGCGGCCTACATTGAACTGTTCAATCTCCATCAGCCCCAAATGAAGCAAGGACCTGGAAGCGAAAGCCTCCAGGTCCTTTTTGTTTTTGGGCAGCCGCCGTACGCGCCGTACGGCCGGGTCACGCCTCAGCGCATCGTGTATCCGCGCCCGTCCATGCAGGCTTCGACGGCGCGCTGGAACACGCCGGCGTCGGACATGGCGGCCTGCTGAGTCGTCGCCCAGCGGTTGCATTCGCGGCTGTCGGCTTCCAGTTGGACGCCGCTCTGGCCGTTGCGCGGATAGATGATCGGCACGGCACGTGACGGCTGGGTGTAAACCGGTTGCACGGGCTGCACATACACCGGCTGCGGTGGCGGGGGCGGCGGCACATAGACCACCTCGCGCTCAGCTTGATTCGCCATCGCGATCAGCGGCACCGCCACTGCCAGGCCGAGGACCAAGCCACCGAGACCGGGGCCGCGGTGATGATGGTGATGGTGGTAGTAGCGGGGGCCGGCGCTCGCCAGGCCTTGGGCGGCCAGCAGGGCCAGAACAACAGAGGCGCGGACAAGGGTCTTCATGACAGGCTCGCTCAGGTCGAATGCGGTGAACTTAACGCTGCAATGCCTGTACGGTGTACTGCGGCTGCCCGCAATTTGCAACACGTCGTAGCAAATGGCGCGTCAACCGSCATAGCCCAAGGGCAATGCCGTCGTCAGCTTGAGTTCCTCCATGGCGAAGCTGGAGCTGACGTCGCGCAGCTGAGTGCCGGCGATGAGGCGCTTGTAGACCCTGTCATAGGCGGCAATGTCGGGCACCACCACCCGCAGCAGATAGTCCACGTCGCCGCTCATGCGATAGAACTCGACGACCTCGGGGATGGCCTGCACCGTGGCCTTGAAGGTCTCGAACCAATCCTGGCTGTGGGTGCTGGTGCGCACCGAGACGAAGACGGTGACGCCGACATTCACCTTCTGCGCGTCCAGCAGCGCCACCTGGCGTGTGATGACGCCCGATTCCTTCAGACGCTGGATGCGCCGCCAGCACGGCGTCGTCGACAGGCCGACCTGCTGCGCCACCTCGGCCGTCTGAAGCTCGGCGTTCTGTTGAAGGATTTCGAGGATGCGGATGTCTATGGAATCCAATTTCATAGATTCGATCATATAAAGTATTGCATGCTCGGCTCGGGCGATTGAAAGCCGGCTTGTGCAAACCGTTTGTGCCCAATGCTGGCAACAATACCGCCAGCGCATCCACTGCCGCAGCGGCCAGCACCATGGAAATCTATCTCGACGCCAACGCCACCACGCCCGTCCTGCCGCAAGCCCGCGAAGCCGCCATGGCCGCGATGGCCGATGACTTCGGCAACCCCAGCAGCGTCCACAGCACCGGGCTGAAGGCGAGGGCGCTGATGGACGGCGTTCGGGCCCGTGCTCGCCGCGTGCTCGGGGCGAGCTCGGGCAAGCTGCTTTTCCTCAGCGGAGCGACGGAGGGCATCCAGACGGCCGTGCTGTCGGCGCTGAGCGCCTTGAGGGACGTGCCAACCCGGCCCAAGCTGCTGCTCTACGGCGCCACCGAGCACAAGGCGGTGCCCGAGGCCATCAAGCACTGGAATGCGCTGCTCGGCCTGAACCTGCAGGTGCTGGCCATTCCCGTCGACCGCGACGGCCGCCATGACCTCGCCTGGCTGCGCGAGCACGCACCGCGCGCCGGCCTCGTCTGCACGATGGCGGCCAACAACGAGACCGGCGTCATCAGTGACCTCGGCGGCATCGAGCGGGCGCTTTCCGGCAGCGCCGCGCTGTGGATGGTGGACGGCGTGCAGGCCCTGGGCAAGTTGCCGCTGCGCCTGGCCGAGCGCCGCATCRACTACGCGCCATTCTCCGGCCACAAGCTCTACGCCCCCAAGGGTATCGGCCTGCTCTATGTGCGTGAAGGCGCGCCCTTCACGCCGCTGCTGGCCGGCGGCGGGCAGGAAGGTGCGCTGCGCTCGGGCACCGAGAACATGTCGGGCATTGCCGCCCTGGGCGCCGTGCTGGCGGCGCTGGAGGACGGCAGGACCTTCCGCGACCACGCCACCCTCGTCGCCTTCCGCGACCGCCTGGCTGGCGCGCTGCAGCAGGCCTTCCCCGGCCTGGTGTTCAACGCGCCGCCCGAGGCCTGCCTGCCGACGACGCTGAACTTCGCCGTGCCGGGTGTCAGCTCCAAGCTGCTGCTGGACCTCTTCGATGCTGCCGAACTGCGCGTCAGCGGCGGCTCGGCCTGCAGCGCGGCCAAGGCCCAGCCGAGCTATGTGCTGGAGGCCATGGGCCTGCCGGCCTGGCAAGCGGCCGCAGCCGTGCGCCTGTCCTTCGGCCCGGTGGCCGATGCCGCCTTCATCGACGAGGCCTGCGCCCGCATCCGCATCTGTGGCGAGTCCCTGCGCGAGAGCTGCCTGGACCCGAGCGCTCCCGGCCAGGCCCTGCCGGCCGACGGCCTGACGCGCTTCGTCGTCGATGGCGCCTGCTGCTACCTGCTGGCCGACGCCGCCAGCCGCCGCGCCGTCGTCGTCGACCCGTTGCCCGAGCTGACAGAGAGACTCGCCCAGTGGCTGACCTGCCAGGGCTATGAACTGGCCGCGGTGCTGGACACCCACAGTCATGGCGACCACGCCTCGTCCGCGCCCGAGCTGCTCGCTGCCGCTGGCCAGTCGCGCGGTGATGTCGACGGCCTGGGCTGGCCAATCGGCGCCGACACCATCGCGCTGGGCACCTCCCGGCTGAACCGCATGCCGATTCCCGGCCACACCCAGGACTCGACGGCCTATCTGCTGTACGACGCGGGCGGATTGCGCCTGGCCTTCGTCGGAGACACCGTCATGCCGGGTGCGCTGGGCCGCAGCGACTTTGAACAGAGCGCGCCGCTGGCCTACGGCAGCTCGCTGGGCCGCCTGGAACAGGCCGTCGGCCCCCACGCCCTGCTGCTGCCTGGTCACGACTATGACGACCGCTTCGCCAGCACGCTGGCCGTGGAGTGCGTCGCCCAGCCGCTGCTGGGCGACGTGCTGGGTGGCCGCATCGACGGCGCCGGCTTTGCGGCCGCCAAGGCCCAGCTCGAGCAGGGCCTGGCCCTGACCGAATACCAGACCGTGGCCTGCGGCGCGCGCGTCGACAGCGCTTGCCCGCTTGCTTCCAGCGAGATGAGCCTGGACGAGCTGAATGGCCTGCTGCGCGAGCAGCCGCAGCTGCTGCTGGTGGACGTGCGCGAGCCCTACGAGCAGCGCCTGGGCCAGGCGCCCGAGCTCGGCGTGGGCGTGCGCCGCGAGGCCGTGCCGCTGTCGGGCCTGCCCAATGCGCTGGCCCGCTGGCTGACCCTGCCGGCCGAGACGCCCATCGTCTTCTTCTGCCGCAGCGGCAACCGCAGCGCGCAAGCCGCGCAGGCTCTGCGGCGGCTTGGGCATGAGCAGGCCTGGAGCCTGGGCGGTGGCCTGGCGCTGTGGCCGCGGGCGCTGGCCGGTGCCGACGCCGCGCTCGCCATCTGAGCGCCGGACCTGAAACCAGTTTCAGCGTCCTGGGTTCAAAGCCGGGCGGCGACCTCTTCGGCCAGGGCCAGCGAGGCCGTCAGCCCGGGCGACTCGATGCCGAACAGCTGCACCAAGCCCGGCGTCGCGGTGTCGATGCGGAAGTCCGCCGCCGCCTCGCCCGGGCCGCTCAGCTTTGGCCGGATGCCGCTGTAGGCCGGCTGCAGCGCGCCCGCGGGCAGGCCCGGCCAGTAGCCGCGCACCTCGGCCTCGAAGGCCGGTGCCAGGGCAGGGTCGACGGCGTAGTCCAGCCTGGCCGGCGCGCGCTCGGTCAACCACTGCACATCAGGCCCGAAGCGCGCCTGGCCGCCCAGATCCAGCGTCAGATGCACACCCAGGCCGCCGTCTACCGGCAGCGGGTAGATCAGGTGCGAGAACGGCGCCCGTCCGGCGAGTGAGAAGTAGTGGCCGCGGGCAAAGCGCAGTGGTGGCGCAGGCGTGCCCAGGGATTCAGCGACCTGCGCAGCAAACAGCCCAGCTGCATTGATGACGCAGCGCGCGCCCAGCTCGAAATCCTCCACCAGCAGCCGCCAGCCATCACCCTCCCGCGCGCCACCGGTCACCGCACTGGCCAGGGCCAGCGTCGCGCCGGCGTTCTCGGCGTCAGCCAGCAGGGCTGTCATCAGGCCATGGCTGTCGACGATGCCGCTGGACGGCGACAGCAGCGCACCCGCGGCGTTCAAGGCCGGCTCCAGCGCCAGCGTTTCGGTCCGACTCAGCAGGCGCAGGTCGTCAACGCCATTGGCCACGCCAGCCTCGGCGATCTGCTCCAGCCGCGGCAGGTCCTCGGCGCGTGTCGCCACCACCAGCTTGCCGCAGCGACTGTGCGCAATGCCGCGCGCCGCGCAGTAGTCGTAGAGCAGCATCTTGCCGCGCACGCACAGCCGCGCCTTCAGGCTGCCGGTTGGGTAGTAGAGGCCGGCGTGGATGACCTCGCTGTTGCGCGAGGAGATGCCCGTGCCGATGGCGCCGACGGCCTCGATGACGACGACCTCACGCCCGCGCAGCGCCAGCTCGCGCGCGATCGCGAGGCCGACAACGCCGGCACCGATGACGGCAATATCCACCTGGTCCATGAACGGAGTTTGCCTTGCCTAAAATGCGCAGCGCTTCGCGGCGAGTGCCGTGACGCCGTCTCTGCCGAGGGGTGCTGCGACGAGGGTCATGATGCCTTCGCCACGCTTGGTGAGGACGACAGGACAAGGGCGCCCTCTGTGAAGAAGAGGCTCCCGCATGCATTCCCCTCCCGCATCCCCTTCCGCATCGATACGCACCATCCTGCCGCTGGCCTTCGTCACCGGCGTCAGCATGGCCGCGATGGACCTCTACCTGCCCGCCGTGCCCGCTCTGCAGGCTGGCATGGGCATCAGCGTGCCCTTGGCCCAGGCCACCGTGGCCGTCTACCTGGCCGGCCTGGCAGGCGCCCAACTGCTGTGGGGCGAGCTGCTGAACCGCCTCGGTCCGCGGCGCTGCGTCGAGGTGGGCCTGCTGCTGCTGGTGCTGACCAGTCTGGGCTGCGCTTTAGCGCCCAACATCGAGACGCTGCTGGTGCTGCGCCTGCTGCAAGGTGTGTCAGCCGCGGCGGCGACGGTGGTGGCGCCGACCGTCGTACGCGCCACGCTGGCCGATGCCGATGTGGTGCGCGGCATCGCCGCCATCTCCATGGTCGAGGCCATCRTGCCCGCGGCCGGGCCGGTGCTGGGCGCGCTGATGCTGCGCGTGACGGACTGGCGCGGCACCTTCTGGGTGCTGGCGGCCCTGGCGCTGCTGTTGCTGCCGTGGGTGGTGAAGATCGCGCCGCGCAGGCTGCCCGGGCTCAACCTCGAGCACGACGCCGGCTATCTCGGCATCCTGCGCAACCGCAGCTATCTGCGGCTGGCCGGTTCGCATGCGCTGTGCATCGGCGCCTTGCTGACCTTCCTGGCCAGCGCGCCCCAGCTGCTGCAGCACACCCTGGGGCTGGGCACGGCAGCATTCGCGCTGCTGCAGGTGGTGCAGCTGGTGGCCTGCACGCTGGCGCTGCTGGCCGCCTGGAGCGGGCAGCAGCTGCCTTATGCGGCGGTGGCGGCCTACTGGATGTGCTTCTGCGGCGCCCTGGCCATTCGTGGGCCGGCCACCTTCGTCGATGCCCTGGCCGTGCCGCCTGCGCAGATGGGCCGCGCGACGGCCTTGCTGGTGCTGGCGCTGCTTGCCGCCGGCGCCGTCGGTACGCAGTTGGTGGCGCCTTTCCTCGGGCATGCGGACAGCGCAGTGCCGTTGTTCAGCGGCGTGCTGTTGATGCTGCTGGCCAGCGCGGCGCTGGTGTGGCGCTATCCCTTGGTGCCTAAGGCTTGAGGTCGAGGGCGCGGAAGGCGCGCTTGCTCTTGTCCGCGTCCTTGCAGGCCTTCTTGCCCACCATGACGCCGCCGTCGTCGCTGAGCAGCGTGAGCAGCCCGTCCGGCCAGGCGAACAGCGCCTCCGGGCGCAGCGTGCCGAGTTCGGCCTTGACGGGCGCCGGCACATCGGTGGCCTTGCCGCTCCAGCGGAACAGCGCGAAGCTGCCCACGTCGGCCGGCGGGCCAGCGGCGATCAGATAGCCGCTGCCCACGCGCTCGATGGAGCGCACGCCGCGGCCGCCCAGGTCCAGGCGAATGGCGCTGCCAAAGCGCGCTGGGCCCTTGGCCGCGACCAGCTCGGCCGGGTTCAGCAGCGGAATGACGAGGGCACGCCCCTGCGGAATCGGGTTGCGCAGGCCGATCAGCAGGCTGCCATCGGGCGCCGCGGCCAGGCCTTCGATGTTGAAGCCGCCTTCCGCCTCGGCCGCGCGGCCAGCAG
>NZ_JBFULE010000268.1:0-6427 GCF_056400485.1 Roseateles sp. P5_B10 | reverse complement strand
AGCCTGGCCACGCCGCAATGGGCCGGCCTGCTGGCCGTGGCCAACGCGATGCGCGCCGCCGCCAGCAAGGCCCTGCTCGGCCAGCCTCACGCCGCCCTCTACCAGCAGATCGGCGCCGTGCCGACGCAATACGCCGCCGCCTTCAAGGACGTGGCCAGCGGCAGCAACGGCACATGCACGAGCTGCACCGCCAAGACCGGCTATGACACCCCGACCGGCTGGGGCACGCCCAATGTCAGCGCCCTGCTGAGCAGCCTCAGCGGCGCCAGCGTCACGACCTCGACGACCACCCCCACGCCGACGACCAGCAGCGGCCCCACGCTGACGACCACCAGCCTGCGCGGCACGGCCGGCAAGGCTCTCGCCGCCACCATCGGCTACTCGGCGCCGGGCGCGAGCTCGCTGAGCATCAGCATCAGCGGCGCCGCCAGCGGCATGAGCTTCTCAGCCACCGGCAGCGGCCTCGCCCTGAACTGGGCCAACCCGGTAGCCGGCCGCACCAACCTCGTCATCACGCTGAAGGACAACCTCGGCCAGACGAGCACGGGCAACGTGACGGTGACGATCAACGCGAGCTGAACTCAGCACTGGCGACTGCTCGAATACTGCTTCGTCACGATCCAGACCAGCTGACACGGGCAATGAGGCCGCCACCATCGCGTGGCATCAACCTGAGCTCGGCGCCCTCGGCCCGCGCGATGCGCTCGACGATGGCCAGGCCCAGGCCCGAGCCGGGCTTGCCGCCGCGCGCCGTGTCGCCGCGCTGAAAGGGGCGCTTGAGATCGTCGACCCGGGCCGGCGCGATGCCCGGGCCGCGGTCGCGCACCTCGATCCAGGCGGCACCGGCGTTTTCACCGCAGGCCAGCTCGATGGGTGGCGCGCCATGGTTCTGCGCATTGGCGATGAGGTTGAGGACGAGGCGGCGCAACGCCTGCGGCCGTGCGCGCCGATGCACTGCCTGCCCATTGGCCAGCACCGGTTGCGGCAGGCCCGGCGCCAGGGCCAGCGTCTCGGCCARGAATTCGCGCAGCTCGACGTCCACGGCCGGCAGCTCCTGCTCGGCGGGGTGGGCGGCGCGCGCGTAGTCGAGGAACTGGGTCAGCAGCCCGTCCAGGCCGTGGAGGCTCCGGTCCAGCGTGTCGAGCAGTTCCCTGTCCCCTTGGCCCGCTCGATCGAAAGAACCACGCAGCAACTCGCTGGCGAGGCGAATCTTTGCCAGCGGCGTGCGCAGGTCATGCGACAGGCCGGCCAGCATCAGCAATCGCTCCTCCTCGTCGCGCGCCAGGGCCTCGGCCATGTCGTTGAAGCCGCGCGCCAGCGCCGCGGTCTCGGCCGGGCCGTCAGTGGGCAGCAGCAAGCGGCGCTGGCCGGCACCGACCGCCCGGGCCGCGTCGACGAGGCGGGCCAGCGGGCGGTTGATGCGGCGCTGGATCAACCAGGCGCCGAGCAAGGCCAGCAAGGCACTGGCGCCACTGGCGATCAGCCAGGTGCGCGCGAAATGGTGAGCCGGCTGCACGGCAGGCAGCACCAGCCAGATCGGCGCGCCAGGCAGTTGCACCGCGATGAGGCCGTTGGCTTCGCGCCGCCACGGCAGCTCGCCGCGCTCCAGGCCCAGTTGCATCGCCAGTTCGGCCAGGAAGCCGCGCTCCACCCAGGTCGGCCGGTCGAGCAAGCGCTGCTGCTGGCCCGAGCCGGCGCGCGCATTGAAGCGATCCACGAAGCCGGCGCGCTCGGCCTCGGGCAACAGGCGCATGCCTTCGGCGACGGCCTRCAGGCTGCGCGCGGTCGCCTCGGCCGACTGCTGCAGACGCGGCCGGGCGACGAACTGCGCATAGGCCAGCGCATTGACCAACTGGCCCAGCACGATCAGGCAGACGATGAGCCACAGGTTGCGGCCGAACAGCGTGGACAGGCCGAACTTCATTGCGCGCCCGGCTCAGGAATAAAGACGTAGCCCAGGCCCCACACCGTCTGGATGTGGCGCGGTGTGCTCGGGTCGGCTTCGACAAGGCGGCGCAGCCGCATGACCTGCACATCCAGGCTGCGGTCGCTGACGCCGTGCTCGTCGCCATGCGCCAGGGCCAGCAGCTTCTCGCGGCCCAGCGGCCGGTTGGGCTGGCTGGCCAGCGCGCGCAGCAGCTGGAACTCGACGGTGCTGATCTCCACCGCCGCGCCAGCGCGCTCCAGCCGGCGTTGCGTGGGATAGAGGGTGAAGTCGCCGAAGCGCACCGCTTCCTCGCCCGCAGGGCCGAGGTGGGCACCGAGCTGCTGCTGGCGACGCACCATGGCCTGGATGCGCGCCAGCAGCTCACGCGGGGCGAAGGGCTTGGCCAGGTAGTCGTCGGCGCCCATCTCCAGGCCCAGCACACGGTCGACGAGGTCACCGCGCGCCGTCAGCATCAGGATGGGGATGGTCTCGCCCTGGCCGCGCAGGCGCCGGCACAGCGACAGGCCGTCCTCGCCCGGCATCATCAAATCCAGCACCAGCACGTCAAAGCGCTCACGCGCCAGCAGTTGCGCGGCGGCGGCGGCATCGGGCACGGCGCGCACGCTTTGGCCTTGCTCGGTCAGATAGCGCTGCAGCAGGCCGCGCAGCTCGGCCTCGTCGTCGGCGATCAGGATGCGGCTCATGGGGGGATGTTAGGGAGAAGCCCGCCCCCCACCTTGCCGGAAAACAATGACAAACCGTTGCAAGCCGCGCCCGCCGTCAGGCCCTGCAAGCACTGCAACCCGCGCGGCAACCTTTGCGCGGCCACGGCTGGGCAGCATGGCCCCACCTCAAACGGAGATCGCCATGCGCCACGCCGCCTTCACCCTGCTCACCCTGCTGATTGCCGCCCCGCTCATTGCTCAAGCCGAACCAACGCCACTGCAGCGCGCCGGCGCCGCACGGTTGACGGCCGAGAAGTCTGCGGCCTGCGTGGCCGCCCAGCCCTTCTATTGGGAGATCGGCAACGCCACCCAGCCGCTGGCCGGCGGCAAGGCCGGCGAAAACGGCCCCGAGCGCCACACCGAGATGGCCATCGCCTCCGCCTCCAAATGGGTCTACGCCGCCTTCATGGCCGAGCGCCGCCAGGGCCAGCTCAGCGCCGAGGACGTCAAGTTCCTGCACTTCCAGTCCGGCTACACCTACTACCACGTCTGCCGCCAGAACCAGAGCGTGGCGGCCTGCCAGCAAAGCCTCATCAACGGCCGCGGCCGCCTCAATCCGGCCACCGAAAACCGCTTCGACTACAACGGCGGCCACATGCAGCAGCACGCCATCCTGATGGGCCTGGGCTCGCTGGGCCCGGAGGGTCTGGCCCTCGCGGTGCGGCAGTCGCTCGCACCCACGCTCGGCACGGACTGGTCCTTCAGCTACAGCCAGGCCATGCCGGCCGGCGGCGGCCAGACCAGCGCGGCCGACTACAGCCGCCTGCTGCGCGCCCTGCTGGGCGGCCAGCTGCAACTCGGCCGCTTGCTGGGCAAGGAGGCCGTCTGCACCAACCCACAGGTCTGCCCGAGCGATGCCGTGAAGACGCCCATCCCTGCGACGGAGAGCTGGCACTACAGCCTCGGCCACTGGGTGGAGGACGACCCGCAGGTCGGTGACGGTGCCTTCAGCAGCCCGGGCGCCTTCGGCTTCTATCCGTGGATCAGCGCCGACCGGCGCTTCTACGGCATCGTCGCTCGCGAGCAGCGCCGTGGCGCCCTGGGCGACGACCCCAGCGACAAGCCGGCGGTGGCTTCGGTGAACTGCGGGCGCGAGATCCGCGCCGCGTGGATGGACGGCCAGCCTCGCCGCTGAATGGAGAAGAGATGCCGCCGAAGCCGGCGCACTCCGCGAGCGCGCGCCGGCTTGGGATAACTTGCCGTCTCAGCGCATCCGGTCGGTCTCGAATGCGATGCGATCAACGCTGCCGTCGACGTTGCGGAACAGGCGCACGCGACGCATGCCGTCGGGGCTGACGAGCAGCTCGGTGTTCTCGGCGCGCCAGGTCTCCAGCGGGCTCTCGTCGAGGCTGACGCCCAGACTGCGCACGCCGACATGGACCTTCAGCGTGCGGCCATCGTCCAGCAGAAATTCGCCTCGTGCGTCGCGCAGCATGGCGCGGCCGGTCATGGCGGGCACGGTGGGTTCCTGGGCACTCGCGGGCGCGGTCAGCGTCATGGTTGCGAGCAGAGCGGCCGACAGGGTGAGGGGTCGCAGATTCCAGGTCTTCATGGTGAGGTACTCCTTAGGTTCCCCGAGGCCAGTCGCCTCGGCACAAGCCATAGTGCAAACCCCATGCCAGCTCGAAATGCCAAAGACTTCACGGTCAAACGGCGTCTTCAATCAGTATTCGCCCCAGGTCTGGGCCTGAGCGCCCCGCATCGCGACACCACGCCTCGCGATGGCGCGGCGCTTGACCCTCACGTCACGTGAGGCTTCATCATCCGGCCCGTTTCATGCACGAGCCTGGATATGGACTACACGGTGGGAGAGCTGGCCAAACGGGCCGGCTTGACGGTGCGCACCCTGCACCACTACGAAGAACTCGGCCTGCTGCGCCCCTCGGGCCGCAGCGAAGCTGGCTACCGCCGCTACGGCGAAGCCGACGTGCTGCGCCTGCACCGGGTGCTGGCACTGCGCGACGCCGGCCTGTCGCTGAAGGCCATAGCGCCGCTGCTGGACGGCGAGGCGCCGCAGCCGCTGGCTGACGTGCTGCAGGCCCAGATCGAACAGGTCGAGGCTCAGTTGCAGGCGCAGGAGAGCCTGCTGCTGACGCTGCGCAATGCTGCCAAGCGGCTGGAACTGCAGGGCGATGGCGGCGATGCGGTGCAGGTGCTGCTGGACGCCATGGCCATCCGACGCGTGCACGAGCGCTGGTTCAGCCCGGAGCAGCTGCGCGCCATGCGCCGGCAATGGGAAGCCATCCCCGAGCCGGAGCGCGACGCCGTCGAGCTGGAATGGCCGCAGCTGATCAAAGAAGCTCGCGCGGCGATGGACGCCGGCCTCGACCCGGCCGCGCCCGAGGTCCAGGCCCTGGTGCGGCGCTGGCTGGCGCTGCAGAAGCAGTTCCTGGAAGTGGCGCCCGGCATGAAGGACACCATGCAGCGCATGTATGCCGCCGAGCCCGAACTGGCGCGCCAGTCCGGTGTGACGCCTGAACTGATCGCCTACCTGCGCCGCTCCAAAGAAACATTGCCCCTCGGGGAACAGTCATGAGCGACCCGCGCCGCGACCTCTTTCGCAACGCCAATTTCCGCTGGATCATCGGCGGCGGCCTGCTGTCCATGCTGGGCGACCAGTTCACGCTGCTGGCCCTGCCCTGGCTCGTCATGGGCCTGAGCCGCGACCCGCTGGTGCTGGGCACCGTGCTGGCCCTGGGCAGCCTGCCGCGCGCCATCTTCATCCTGGTTGGCGGCGCGCTGGTGGACCGCCACTCGCCCAAGGCCGTGCTGCTGCTGACCAAGTGGATCAACTTCGCGCTGCTCGGCCTGCTGGCCGCGCTGACCGCCACGGGCGCGGTCACGCTGCCCTGGGTCTATGGCCTGACGCTGGCCATCGGCCTGGCGACTGCCTTCAGCTATCCGGCCGGCAGCGCCATCCTGCCGCAGACCGTGCCGGCCACGCTGATCCAGCCGGCCAACGGCGTGCTGATGGGCGCGCGCCAGCTGGTGCTGCTGCTCGGGCCGGTGCTGGCCGGCCTGCTGGTGACGGCGGGCAGCGAGCCGGCGCTGAGCGGCCACGGCTTGGCACTGGCCTTTGGCTTCGATGCGCTGAGCTTTGCGATCTCGGCCTGGACGCTGTCGCGCGTGCAGGTGGCAGCCAGCGAGGCCAGGCCGCCTCAGCCCGTCTTCGCGGCCATTGCCGAGTCGCTGAAGAGCTGCTGGCAGGACCGCGAGCTGCGCGCCCTCTTCATGTATTTCTCGGCAATAGCCTTCTTCGTCGGCGGCCCCATCCAGGTGGCGCTGCCGGTGCTGGCCGCCGAGCGCCTGCCCGGTGGCGCCGCGGCCTTGGGCGCAATGCTGGCCGTGCACGGCCTGGGCGCGCTGGCGGGCATGGCGGTGTCAGGTCTGAAGCCGCATTGGCGCCTGTCCACGCTGGGCGGCACGGTGCTGCTGATCGACACCGTCGCCGGCTGCGTCTTCCTCGCCTTCGGCCATGTGCATGCGGCCTGGCAGGGCGCGCTGCTGCTGTTGCCACTGGGCGCCCTGGGCGGCTTTGTGCAGGTCGCGGTCTACAGCTGGCTGCAAAAGCGCATCCCGCCGGAGATGCTGGGCCGCTCGATGGCGCTGTTCATGTTCATCGTCATGGGGCTGGCACCGCTGGCTTCGGCGGCAGCCGGGGCGGCGCTGCGGGTGCTGGACGTGACGCAGCTGTTCACGGCGGCGGCGTTGTGCCTGCTGGGGGTGGTTGCGTTAGGGGCGTTGTTCACGCCGATTCGGCGGATTGCGTATCTGG
>NZ_JBFULE010000267.1:0-6439 GCF_056400485.1 Roseateles sp. P5_B10 | reverse complement strand
CTGCTGGCCTATGAGGCGGAGCACCGCCGTGCGGCGGGGCCGCTGTATGCCGGCACGAATGCGCTGGTGCGCTTCTTCACGGACGACCGCGCGCCGGTGTTGGCGCTGCGCCGCGCCGTCATCGACATCGCCCGCCATCTGCCGCCGCTGCGCGCGGCAATCACGCGCCGGCTGGTGGACGCCTAGCGGCCCTGCGCTTCCAGCACGCTCAGGGATCCGCGCAGCGAGCGCAGCGCCTGTTCCATCGGCGTTTCGCCCGGCGCAGGCAGCAGGCGGGCCTCGCGGCTGGCCAGCACATCCTCGCGCAGCGTCAGGCCGGCGCGCGCGAACTGCGGCTTCAGCAGCGCCGCGCGCTCACGCAGCAGTTCGCGCGTGGCTTGGTAGGCATGCTCGGCGAGGTGGCGGCGTTGGCTGTAGCTGAAGGTGTTGGCCATGAAGAGCTCGGCATCGCGCGGGTCGGGCTCGAACAGCAGGATGTCGGTCTGCGGGTGCGTCAGCTCATAGCCCTTGAGGCCCAGCGCCAGGCGCGAATGGATCAGCGAGCGGAAGGTCTGCGACAGCACCAGCGGCAGGCCGCCGTCCACCAGGCGGTGGATGCGCGGCTGCAGCGCGCGCAGGGCCGGGCGGCCGAGCTTGCTGGCCAGCTTCTTGGCGCGGCGCGAGCGCGCATCGCGCGGCGACATGCGGTTGCTCTCGTAGGGCACGAGCGGGTTCAGGCAGATCAGCAGGTCCAGGCCGCGGTCCAGCAGCACGGAAGCGTGCAGCGTCTTCTTCAATGCGCCGTCCACGTAATGCCGGCCGTCGATCTCGACCGGCGGGAACAGGCCCGGCAGCGCCGCGCTGGCCTGCACGGCCTGGGAGATGGGCACATGGTCCCAGCCCTCGGCGCCGAAGGGGATGGCTTCGCCGGTGTCCAGGTCGGTGGCCACCAGCACGAGGCGATGGCGCAGGTCGCGGAAGTCGTTGCTGCGGCCGGGCTCGGCGAACACCTGGGTCAGTGCCTCGCCAAACCGTTCACTGCTCAGCAGGCCGGTGGGCAGCACGCGGCCCAGGCGCTCGATGGCGCCGAGCAGGGAGCGGCCTTCCAGCAGCACCTCGCGGGCGGCGTCGGCCAGCAGGCCGGGCAGCAGGCGCAGGCGTTCGCCGAACTCGGTCCAGGCGGGCTGCAGCAGTTCGGCCGGGTCGAAGCGGTCGGGTGCTTCGGCGGTGTTCTCGATGAAGGCGGCGCAGAGCTGGCGCGGCGTCATGCCGTTGGCCAGGCCGGCGGCGATGAAGCCGCCCGCACTGACGCCGATGTAGCCGTCGCAAGCGGTGAAGTCGAGGCCGCCAACGGCCTCCTCCAAAGCACAAAGGGCGCCAACTTCATAGATGGCGCCCAGTGGGCCTCCGCCTGCCAGGGCCAAACCGATCTTCGGTTGGCTCATGGTCAGAGAGAGTTACTTGCTCAGGCTTGAGCGGCTTGCTCGGCGGCCGGAGCGGCGGCAGCCTTCTTGGCAGCCGGGGCGCGCTTGGCCGGAGCCTTCTTCGCCGGGGCGGCAGCCTTCTTGGCGGGAGCGGCAACCTTCTTGGCCACAGCCTTGACGGCGGCCTTCACCGGAGCGGCCTTCTTGGCAACAGCCTTCTTGGCGGGCGCAGCCTTGGCGACGACGGCCTTCTTCACGGCAGCAGCCTTCTTGACGACGGCCTTCTTGGCCTTGGCAGCGGGCGAAGCCTTCTTCAGGCCGGCCGACACGGCCAGGTCGTCGATGCGCTTGATCAGGCTCTGCACGTCGCTGGCGGACGGCACGTTCAGGGTCTTCAGCGCCTTGGCGACGCGTTGCTCGAAGATGCTTTCCAGCTTGTCCCAGTGCTGACCGGCCTTGGCGCCGACATCACCAGCCATGCCGCTGACTTTGGTGGCCACGGCGCTGAGCTTTTCCTCAGCGGCGGATTGGGTCTTCTTTTGCAATTTGAGTCCTTCCGAAACGAGGGCCTCGAAAACCTTGCCGCCTTCGCCCTGGGCCTTGGCGAAAGAGGCCAGACCGGCGGCCCAGATCTGCTGGGCGCTGTCCTTGACATTCTTGGCCATGTCGCCATCGAGCAGGCCAGCCGGGAAGCCGGTGGCGGCCGAGGCCTTCTTCTTGTCTGCCATCTTTTGAAGCTTCTTGACCATTTGGGTGTCCTTGCGAGTTAGCGCGGTTTGTTGGGATCAGCCGCCGGGACTGTAGCGGCGCGATCCCCCTTCAGCACGGCCATTCCTAGTGAGTGCGCTCTACGATGGCGAAGGCCGTTTCCTGGGGAAAGTGCCCAGCGGGCGGCCGCAAACCCTGGTCAAGAATCAGCGCGACAACGTCCAAATCCACAAGCAGGAGACCCGCATGCAGTATTTCGTCACCGGCGCCACAGGCTTCATCKGCAAGCGGCTCGTCAAGAAGCTGCTGGCTCGCCGCGGCAGCACGGTCCATTTCCTGATGCGCGAGGAGAGTGCGGCCAAGCTGCCCGACCTGCTCGCCTACTGGGGCGTCAGCAAGACCCGCGCGATCCCCGTCTACGGCGACCTGACGAGCAAGAAGCTCGGCGTGGCCAGCGACGCCGTCAAGAGCCTGAAGGGCAAGATCGATCACCTTTACCACCTGGCCGCGGTCTACGACCTCGGCGCCGACGAGGAGTCGCAGGTCGCGGTGAACATCGAGGGCACCCGCAGCATGGTCGAGTTCGCGCAGGCCATCGACGCCGGCCATGTGCATCACGTCAGCTCGATTGCGGCGGCAGGCCTGTACGAAGGCGTGTTCCGTGAGGACATGTTCGAGGAGGCCGAGAACCTCGATCACCCCTACTTCATGACCAAGCACGAGAGCGAGAAGATCGTGCGCAAGGAGTGCAAGCGCCCCTGGACGGTCTACCGCCCGGCCCTCGTCGTCGGCGATTCGACGACCGGCGAGATGGACAAGATCGACGGCCCTTACTACTTCTTCAAGCTGATCCAGCGCATGCGCCAGATCCTGCCGCCGTGGCTGCCCAGCGTCGGCCTGGAGGGGGGACGCATCAACATCGTGCCGGTGGACTTCGTCGTCGACGCGCTCGACCACATCTCGCACAAGGTCACCAAGGCCCACGGCTGCTACCACCTCGTCGACCCCAAGGGCTACCGCGTCGGCGACGTGCTGGACATCTTCAGCAAGGCCGCGCACGCGCCCAAGATGAACCTGTTCATCAACGCCGCGTTGATGGGCTTCATTCCCAAGAGCGTCAAGAAGGGCCTGATGGCGCTGGCGCCGGTGCGCCGCATCAAGAACGCGGTCATGAAGGATCTCGGCATCCCCGAGGACATGCTGACCTTCGTCAACTATCCGACCCGCTTCGACTGCCGCGACACCGAGGCCGCGCTCAAGGGCTCGGGCATCGCCTGCCCCGACCTGAACGACTACGCCTGGCGGCTGTGGGACTACTGGGAGCGTCATCTCGATCCCGCCCTGTTCATCGACCGTTCGCTGCGCGGCGCGACCGGCGGCAAGGTGGTGCTGGTGACCGGTGGCTCCTCGGGCATCGGCCTGGCTGCGGCCATCAAGTTCGCCGAGGCCGGCGCCATCACGCTGATCTGCGCGCGTGACGAGGTCAAGCTGGCCGAAGCGGTCAAGGAGATCAAGGCTGCGGCGGGCAAGGACGCGCAGATCCACAGCTATGCCTGCGACATCGCCGACGAGGCCGGCTGCGCCGGGCTGATCCAGTGGTGCACCGAAGAGTTCGGCGGAGTCGACTTCCTCATCAACAACGCCGGCCGCTCCATCCGCCGCGCCATCGAGAGCAGCTACGACCGCTTCCACGACTTCCAGCGCACGATGGACCTGAACTACTTCGGCTGCCTGCGCGTGACCATGGGCCTGCTGCCCGGCATGGTGGCCAAGAAGAAGGGCCATGTCGTCAACATCAGCTCGATCGGCGTGCTGACCAATGCGCCGCGCTTCAGCGCCTACGTGGCCAGCAAGGCCGCGCTGGACGCATGGACGCGCTGCGCCTCCAGCGAGTTCGCCGACACCGGCGTGACCTTCACGACCATCAACATGCCGCTGGTGCGCACGCCGATGATTGCGCCGACCGCGATCTACAAGAACGTGCCGACGCTGGCGCCCGAGGAGGCCGGCGACATGATTGCGCAGGCCTGCATCAACAAGCCGGTGCGCATCGCCACGCGCCTGGGCATCTCGGGCGAGATGCTGCACGCCGCGGCGCCACGCATCGCGCAGATCGTCATGAACACGACCTTCCGCATGTTCCCCGACAGCTCGGCCGCCAAGGGCGACAAGTCGGGCAAGTCGGGGCTGTCGCCCGAGGCCATCGCGATGCAGCAAATGATGCGAGGGATTCACTTCTAAGCCATCGATGAGCGCCCAGGGGCCACAGAGCCCCGGCGCGTGAAGGGAGGATCTCTTGCAACACTCACACCCTGTCGGGCCGCTGCCGTCCGTCAAGCCGACGCCCACGCCGCGCAGCTACCAACTGCGGGCCTGGGGCGCCGTGGCCTCGCTGGTCGCCTTCCTCGGCATCTATTTCGGTCTGGCCGGCTGGTTCGCCTGGACGGCGTGGCGGCTGGGCCAGAGCGCATTCGCCGGCCGCAGCGACGGCTTCTGGGCTTTCCTCGTGGCGCTGTGCGCGGCGCTGCTGGCCGTCTTCATGCTGAAGGCGCTGTTCTTCCRCCAGCGCCGCGCCGAAGACCATAGCCTGGAGATCCAAAGCACCGACCAGCCCGCGCTGTTCGTCGAGCTGAACGCCATTGCCGATGCTGTCGGCGCACCGCGCCCGCACCGTGTGCTGGTGTCGGCGCGCGTCAACGCGGCGGTGTTCTACGACCTGTCGCCGCTGAACCTGCTGTGGCCGACGAAGAAGAACCTCGAGATCGGCCTGGGCCTGGTCAATGTGCTGAACCGCAGCGAACTGCGCGCGGTGCTGGCGCACGAATTCGGCCACTTCGCGCAGCGTGCCATGGCCGTGGGCCGCTGGGTCTACGTGGCCCAGCAGATCGCCGCGCGGCTGGTGGCGCAGCGCGACATGCTGGACAACTTCCTGCAGGCCCTGTCCCGCTTCGACTTCCGCATCGCCTGGGTCGGCTGGGTGCTCAGCGTCATCGTCTGGGCCATCCGCAGCCTGGTGGACAGCGTCTTCACCGGTGTGCAGCTGCTGCAGCGCAGCCTGGGCCGCGAGATGGAGTACGGCGCCGACGCGGTGGCCGTCGCGCTGACCGGCAGCGATGCGCTGGTGCACGCCCTCTACAAGCTGCAGACGGCCGACATCGACTGGGACCGTGCCGCCGGCGTGGCGGGCGAGCTGCGGGTCAAGGAGCAATGGGTGGGCGACCTGTTCGCGCTGCAGGGAGCTATCGCCGAGCGCACCGGTCGCATGCTGGATGACGCCGACTATGGCCGGGTGCCGGTCGCACAGGGCGGCCCCAACCGCCTGTTCGACACCGCCGACAGCGCCGTGCCGCAGATGTGGCGCACCCATCCGCTCAACCATGAGCGCGAGGCGCGTGCCAAGACAAACTACAAGGCCAGCGAGGTTGATGAGCGCAGTGCCTGGACCTTGTTCGAGAACGCCGCCACGCTGCGCGAGCAAGTCACGCGCCGGCTGATCGAGGCGCCCGAGTCCGCCAAGCCCATGGACGCGGCGGCCTTGCAGGAAGCGCTGAATGAGCGCTTCGGCGGCGAGCTGCTGCAGCCGCGCTACCGCGGCGCCTATCTGGGCCGCGCACTGACCCGCCATGCGGCCGAGCCCGGCCAGTTGGTTGGCGACCTGCCCGAGGAGGCGGAGGGTATCCAGCGCCTTGCCGCCCTCTATCCAGCCAGCCTGGGTGAGGCCGTGCGGCGCTGGCGCCGCATCGACGCCGACAAGGAGCCGGCCGAGCATGCCGAGCTGCTGGCCGAGTTGCGCCGCCACGACCAGATTGCCCGCGAGACCCATCTCGCATTGGCGCGGGCACTGGGCGACGGCAGCGAGGCGCGGCTGCGCGGCTTGCTCGCTCAGCTGCACTACGCCGAGCACACCGCCGCCAATCTGCGCGACCTGCGCGGCATGCTGGCGCACACGGTTCGCGTCGAGACCACGGGCCGGATCAGCGATGCCGGTCGCATGCGCGTGCGAGATGCCGGCGGCCGGCTGCATCACGCGCTGCAGCAGTTCTATGCCGAAGCCCCTGACGTGGTGCTGGATGAAGCCACCTGCAAGCGGCTGCAGGTCGACAGCTGGGTCGCCGCGCTGGGTGAGTTGAAGCTCGGTCCGCCCGACATCAGCCATCTGGGCGATTGGCTCGGCGTCATCGACAGCTGGATGGACCTGGCGGAACGCGCCCTCAATGGGCTGCGTGGTGCCGTGCTGGCGGAACTGCTGGCCGCGGAAAGCCGCACGGCTGCCAAGGAGCCCGCCGGCGAGGCGACGGTGCCGTCCACGCCGCGCGGCTACGCCACCC
>NZ_JBFULE010000266.1:0-6443 GCF_056400485.1 Roseateles sp. P5_B10 | reverse complement strand
CCAGGCGGGACAAGGCCTGGCGGCCCTGGGCCAGCAGGTCGATGCGGCTGGTCGGTGCCAGCGCCTTCAGCAGCGCGGTCAACGTTTCGTGGCCACCGCTGTGGGCCGCCTGCACCAGCAGCACGCGCTGCGGTGGCGGGGCGGGCGGTGGCGCCAGCTCAGGGCAGGGAGCCGGCGGCAGGCTGAGCTCGAACTCGCTGCCGCGGCCCGGAGCGCTGCTTGCCGAGAGGGTTCCGCCCATGCGCTCGGCCAGCGCGCGGCAGATCGCCAGGCCCAGGCCCGTGCCGCCAAAGCGTCGTGTCGCGCCGGCCTCGGCCTGGGCGAAGGGCGTGAACAGGCGCGCCAGTTGGTCCGGCGCCATGCCCAGACCGGTGTCACGCACGCGCAGGATCCAGCCGCCGGCCGCATCCAGCTCGGCGCTGAGCTTGACCTGACCGGTTGGCGTGAATTTGACGGCGTTGACGAGCAGCTCGGTGATGAGCTGGGTGAGGCGCACCACGTCGCCGCGGCGCGCGCCCGCCGCGCCCAGCAGCTCCGGCGAGGCGATGTCGCAGACCAGTTCCAGCTGCTTGGCCTGGGCCGCCGGCCGCACGGCTTCGAAAGCACTGGCCAGCAGCTGCTCGAGGTGCAGGGGCTCGGCGGCGAGCTGCATGCGGCCGGCGTCGAGGTCGGCGTAGTCCAGCAGGCCATCGATGAGCCTGACGAGGGACTCGCCGGCGCTCGCCACCTGCTGCAGCCGGCCGCGTTGCTCACCGGGCAGCCGCCCGGCCAGCATCAGCCTTGTCAGGCCGAGCACGGTGTTCATGGGCGTGCGGATCTCGTGGCCGATATTGGCCAGGAAGTCGGATTTGGCCCGCGAGGCCGCTTCGGCTGCGGCGCGCGAACGCTCCAGTTCGATGAGACGGGCTTCGATGAGGTCTTCGGCCGTGCCCAGGCCCCTGGCAGCGGGCGCGAGTTGGGTCAGGCGCCCGAGCTGGCGCGACAGGCCCCACAGCGCGACGCAGAACATGGTCTGGCACAGCCCAAGGTTGGCGATCAGCGGCCAGCCTTGCATCAGCCATTGCGGTGGCGTGCCGGAGAAGCGCAGCAGCGTGGGCGGCGCGAGCATGACGACGAGCAGGCTCAGCGAGATCCAGAGCGCCTCGCGGGCGCGCCAGGTCGTGAACAGCAGCAGGCTGCCACCCATGGCCCAAGGCGCAAAGCTGCCCAGGGTGTAGAGGCTCGGTCCAGGGTCGGGCCGCAGCGTGAACACCAGCATGGTCAAGGAGAAGTACAGGGCCAGCAGCGTGACGCCGATGCGCTGCCACAGGCGCAGCCGCTGCGGCCGCCGCCAGACGAGCAGGGCCAGGGCTGAGAAGGCGGTCGCGATCAGCGGATAGGCGATGCGGTCGCTGGGTTCGATGACACCCATGACCGCCTCACTCGCCCAGGCGAACAGCGCGGAGGCGACGATGACCTTGAAGAGCCAGCGCGTGCCGACCGGGCCGAGGACGACGATGACCGGGGCCCTCAAGCCATGCCCTTCAGCACGAGGGCCGCGGCATCAAAGTCGAGTGCGGCCAGGGCCTCCTCCAGGCGCTGGCGCACATCGGGTGCCAGGCCGCTGTGGGCGCCATGGGCCTGCCACCAGTCCAGCGCGCGGCTGTCGCTCTGAGTCAGGAGCCGATGCAGCTCGGCCACGTCACCCGGGCCGCCCGGGCGCGGGGCCGCCGCAGCATCCCAGTTGCGCGCCAGGGCGGCCTGGATCTCGGTCTGCAGCAGCGCCAGGGCAGGTTCGACGCGGCCGAGATGCCGGCTGGCGCTGTCGGCGTCGGCCGCGGCGGCACTGCGTTCCAGCGCGAGGGCGGCCTGGTGCAGGGGCTGAGCGCCCAGCGTCGCGGCCAGGCCCTGCAGCGTGTGGGCCGCGCGGCGCAGTTCAGCCCAGTTACCAGCAGCCAGCCAGTCGGACCAGCCGGCCAGCCCGGCGGTGTACTGGTCGGCAAAACCCTGCAGCGTGCGACGGTAAAGCGCCGTTTGGCCATCGAATTGGCGCAGCCCGGTCTGCAGGTCCAGCGCCGGGCGCGGCGGCAGCGGCGCCGGGGGCTTGGCAGCAGGACGGTAGCGCTGCAGCTCGCGCACCAGGCGGGCCACGTCCAGCGGCTTGGCGATATGGCCCTGCATGCCGGCAGCCGTGCATTGGGCGCGCTCCTCGGCCAGCGCATGGGCCGTCATGGCCAGCACGGGCAGGGCGTCGAACTCGGGCAGCTCGCGCAGTTTGCGCGTCGCGCTCAGGCCATCGAGCACGGGCATCTGCAGGTCCATCAGCACGAGGTCGTAGGCGGCTGGCCCGCGCGCCAGCAGGCGGTCCAGGCCTTCCTGTCCGTTGGCCGCGACGTCGACCTGGGCGCCGCGGCTGCTCAGCAGGCGCAGCGCGATCTCCTGGTTGACGGGATGGTCCTCGACCAGCAGCACGCGCAGTCCGGCCAGGGATTGGGCATCCAGGCCGGCGGGCCGGTCGGCCGGGGCGTCGCCGAGCAAGCGGCGCAACTCCCCGGGCAGCAGCGGCTTGGGGCAGAGCGCGCGGGCGCCGAAGCTGCGCGCCTGGGCCGGGCCGTCGTCGACGCCTGGCGGGCAGAGCACGGCGATGCGCAGTGCCGGGTGATCGCGGCGCAACTGGGCCAGCAGTTCGGCACCGGTTGCGCCCGGGCCGGGCAACTGCCAGTCGAGCAGCAGCCACTCGAAGGGYTTGCCGGCCTGGTGGGCCTCGACCAGCGCGGCCCGCGTGCTGGCGGCATCGGTGCTGGCGGCCAGGCCAGCGCCGAAGCCGAGATGGCGCAGCAGGGCCAGCGTCGCCTCGCGACCCTCGGGGCGGGCCTTGGCGAGCAGCAGGCGTTGCGGCTTGAGCGGCGCGGGCGTCGCGGCGCCCGCGTCCAGCGGCAGCGGCAGGCGGATCTCGAAGCTGCTGCCCTGGTCGGGCGTGCTGTGCACGCCGAGCACGCCACCCATCAGCTCGACGAGGCGGCGCGTGATGGCCAGGCCCAGGCCGGTGCCGCCATGGCGCCGCTGCATGGGCGCGTCGCCCTGCCGGAATTCGCGGAACAGGCCGTCGAGCTGCTCCGTGCTCATGCCGATGCCACTGTCCTGCACGGTGAGGCAGAGCGGCACACGGCCCTGATCGTCGGTGGGTGCGGCCGCCAGGCGCAGCTGCACCTGGCCCGCCGGCGTGAACTTGATGGCGTTGGCCAGCAGGTTGACCAGCACCTGCTGCAGCCGCAGTGCGTCACCGCGGAGCTGGCCGCGCGAGCCGAGCAGGCTGGCGTCGGCCCAGTCGCAGATGAGCGCGACAGCGGGGTTGGCATGCACCGGCCTGACCAGCTCCATGGCCTGGCCGACGACGTCCTCCAGCCGCAGCGGCAGTGACTCGATCGCCATGTGACCGGCCTCGATCTTGGCGACGTCCAGCACGTCGTTGACGAGGCTGAGCAGCATGCGCGAGGCGGCATCGGCCTTGGTCAGCAGGTCACGCTGTTCGGGCGTGAGCTGGGTCTGCAGCGCCAGTTGCGTCATGCCCATGACGGCATTCATGGGCGTGCGGATCTCGTGGCTGAGCTGGGTCAGGAAGCGCGTCTTGGCTTCGGTGGCCGACCGGTGTGACTCGGCCGCATCGACGCCGCGCCGCAGCACCAGCATGCACAGCGCGGGCAGGGGCAGCAACAAGGTATTGATGACCAGGGCAGCGTCGACGGCCGCGCCGCCTGCGTCGCGCAGGCTCCAAAGCAGGGCCAGAAGCGCCAGCAGCGCCGCCATGGCAAGCCAGAGTAGGCCGAGCGTGAACGTGCGCTGGGGCATGGGCGATCGCGTGTGAACTTGCCGATTATGGTTGTCGCGGATGACCCGAATGTGCGACGGAATCCGTAGCCACGCCCTGGGGAAAGCCCCGGGCATGCCTGTGGTTGTCGGGGAGGTGCAGCGGTTATTCTGACCCGCCATGCCGCTCATCCTCGTAGTCGACGACCAGCCGAGCAACATCCATGCGCTCTACCAGCTGCTGGTGGACGAATGTGAGGTCTCCATGGCCACCAGCGGCGCCGAGGCGCTGGCCTTCTGTGCCCAGCAGCTGCCAGACCTGATCCTGCTTGACGTGCTGATGCCCGAAATGAGCGGCTATGAGGTCTGCGACCGCCTGAAGGCCGATCCGCGCACGCGCGGCGTGCCCGTCATCTTCGTCACCGTGCAGGGCAGCGCCGACGACGAGGCCCAGGGCTTTGCCCATGGCGCGGTCGACTACATCCCCAAGCCCTTTGTCGACGTCGTCGTCAAGGCGCGGGTGCGCACCCAGCTGGCGCTCAAGCTGGCGTCCGAGAGCTTTGCGCGTTCGCAGATCGAGCTCTTCCAGCGCGACAAGCTGGCCTCGGTCGGCCGCACCATCTCGGGCATCGCCCAGGAGCTGAGCTCACCGCTGGGCAACGCGCTGATCTCGGCCTGCACGCTGCAGGACGACTTGACCCATCTGYGCGGCTTGTCCGGCACCAGCAACATCAAGCGCAGCGACCTCGACAAGCACCTGCGCGTCAGCGAGGAGAGCGTCGGCCTGGTGCTGTCCAACCTGCAACGCACCCTGTCCATCGTCGACTCCTTCCTGCAGTCCACGGCCGACAACTTCGGCGACCAGCGCCGCAGCTTCTCGCTGCTGGAACTGGTGCACGAGGTGGTGGCCGGTCTGGCACCGGCACTCCAGACTCACCAGGTGCGCTGCGAGCTGGACGCCGGCGACGATCTGCACCTGCTGAGCTTTCGCGGCGCCCTGGCCAAGGTGTTGTCCACGCTGATCCAGAACGCCGTCAAGCATGCCTACCGCGAGGCCGGTGGCGAGGTCCACCTGCGCGTGCGGCCGCTGGGCACGGACCAGCTCACAGTCACCGTGCAGGACCATGGCGTCGGCATCCCGCCCGGCATGCTCGGGCGCGTCTTCGACCCCTTCTTCTCGACGCGTTTCGGCCCCAACCGCAGCGAGCCTGGCCTGTACATCGTGCGCAATCTCGTCACCTTTGCACTGGGCGGGCAGATCCAGGTCGAGTCCACGCCCGGCGTGGGCACGACGGTGCGGTTGACGCTGCAGCTGATATCGCCCGAGGCGCGGCGCGCGGCGGGTTGATGCTGGCAGGCATTCGCGCCCGACTGGCGTTGCTGGGCGGCCTGCTGCTGGTGCTGGCACTGGGGCTGGGGCTCTATCTGTTGCAAAGGCCGTCGGCGCAGGCCGCGCAGGGCCCCATCGTCATCGGGCTGCTGCATGCCTTGAGCGGCCCGATGGCGGCCAGCGAGGCGCCGCTGGTGGCGACCGTCAAGCTGGCGGTGGAGGAAATCAATGCCGGCGGCGGTCTGCTGGGCCGACGCGTCGAACTCAGGATCGAGGACACGCGCTCCGAGCCGCGCGTTGCTGCCGCCGCCGCCGAGCGCCTCATCAGCACCGAACATGCGGTCGCCCTGTTCGGCTGCTGGTCGTCCAACTGCCGCCAGGCCGTCAGGCCTGTCGTCGAGACTCATCGCCATCTGCTGTTCTACCCGCTGGCTTACGAGGGCATGGAGCAGTCGCCGAACATCATCTACACCGGCCCCACGCCCAACCAGCACGCACTGCCCGCCACCGACTGGGCCATGCATGGCTTCGGCCGGCGGGTCTACCTCATCGGCAYCGACGGCCTCTACCCGCGGCGTGTCAACGCGATGCTGCGCGACTTCATCCTGCTGAGTGGCGGCCAGGTGCTGGCCGAGCGCTATGTGCCGCTGGCAGGCACCGACATGGGCGGCGTGCTGGCCGACCTGCTGCGCGTCCAGCCCGATGTCGTCATCAGCACCATTGGCGGCAGCAGCAATCGCGCCTTCTTCGATGCCCTGGTGGCGGCCGGCCTGACCGACCTGCCGCTCATGTCCCTGCGCGCCGCCGAGCCGGAGATGACCGCCTATGACGGCGGCCGGCTCGACCGCCATTTCACGGCCTGGAGCTATCTGCAGTCGCAGCCCGGGCCGGCCAACGAGGCCTTCCTGGCGCGGCTGCGGCGCAGCCAGGGCGAGGGCATCCAGGCCAGTGATCCGGCGGTGTCGGCTTACATCGGCGTGCAGCTCTGGGCCGCCGCGGTGCGCGAGGTCGGCAGCGCGCAGACGGACGCGGTCAATGCCAATGTGCTGCAGCAGAGCATCTCAGCCCCCCAGGGCTTCGGGGCGGTGGACAGCCAGAGCCGGCATCTGTGGCGCCAGCTGCGCATCGCCCAGGTCAAGCCGGGCGGTCAGCTCGCCGAGGTGTTCGCGCTGCCGCGCTACATCAAGCCGGCACCGTGGCCGGTGTTCCGTTCGGCAGAGCACTGGATGGCGGTGCTGCCGCGCACCGAGGGCGCGCCGTGATCGCCGCCGTGCCGGTCGTGGAGTCGACGCGCCGCGCCTGGCGCGTCGGCCCGGCCCTGCTGCTG
>NZ_JBFULE010000265.1:0-6444 GCF_056400485.1 Roseateles sp. P5_B10 | reverse complement strand
GCAAGACACATCGCGCCTACCTGTGGAGCTACTGCAGCACGCAGTTCAGCTCGCTGCAGGCCGTCGTCTTTGACTTCGCCGACAGCCGCGGCGGCCAGCACGCCCGCGACTTCCTCGGACTGCCCGGGACGCCAGGCAAGCCAGCTTGGCAAGGCAAGCTCGTCTGTGACGACTTCGCCGGCTACAAGGCTTGCTTCGAGCTGGGCGTGATCGAGGTCGGGTGCATGGCGCACGCCCGGCGCAAGTTCCATGAACTTTGGGCCAACCACGGCAGCCAAGTCGGCGAGCAGGCGCTGAAGTTCTTCGGCCAGCTCTACGAGGTGGAACGAGCCGCGGCCAACACCAACAGTGAAGCCAGGCTCGAAGCCCGCCGAGCAGCCCGGCCGCTGGCCGATGCACTGAACCAGTGGCTGCGGCAACAGCGCCAGCGCGTGCCGGATGGCTCAGCCACTGCCAGAGCCATCGACTACAGCCTCAAGCGTTGGGCGGCGCTGATCCGCTACCTCGATGACGGTGACCTGCCCATCRACAACAACTGGGTGGAGAACCGCATCCGTCCCATCGCGCTCGGGAGGCAGAACTGGCTGTTCGCTGGCAGCTTGCGCGCGGGCAAGCGGGCCGCGGCCGTGATGAGCCTGATTCACTCGGCCAAGCTCAACGGGCTTGATCCCTACGCCTACCTCCGTGACGTGCTGGAGCGGCTGCCGACGCAGCAGGCCAGTCGGATCGGGGAACTGCTGCCGCATCACTGGACGGCACCGACGACGCGCAGATAGGCGCTACAGATGGGCTGCGACCACCCCGTCGCGACACCACTTGCCGCGACAACGACAACGCCGTTGAACTCTCGGTCCGCGATGCGGAGGTCGCCTTGACCAAGATGCTTCGCCAAGAATGCTTCGACGTCCAGCCTTGGCAGGAGGCTGACGCCTCCACCGCCGGCACTAGGCGTCATTGGCAAACGGGCAAGTTCGCCGCGGCACTGAGCCTGGCGCCGAAGTCGGCCAAGCGCGTTCCGGGATCGAATCCGAGCCACTCGATGCCGATCAGCCGAAGCCGGTCGTCCCGCACCTCGGTCATCTGCTCCGTTGCGAAGTAAGCGCCCGGGGTCGCTTGTGCCGGCTTGAGCAGCAGCAGATAGCTGCGACCCCGCTGCATGTGCGGCTGCGTCCAGTTCTCAACTCGCAACCGCTCGCCGTCGTCGATGACTTCGCCGCCGATGTATGACACCGTTAGCGTGCCGCCGACGGCGATGCCGGCCGCGGGCTTGTAAATATCCGTCACGGTGAACGCGGTCCGGGTGAAGATGATTTCCTTCCCGGAGCCCAGGTAGACCTGCGATTCGATGGCCGTCCCTCTCACGATGGCGTCGGCAAAGCAGTAGGCGTAGTGCAGGCGGCTGGCGCGCGGGTCGTCAGGATGCGCCGTATCCACGGCCAGCCTGGGCGGCAGTTCTTCCGTGATGAAGCCTTTAGCGCCGTCCGGGAAATGCTCGGCCGTGTGGAGGGAGCGCTTGGCCACCCGATGCGAAAAATAGGTCTCGACCTCTTTCTTTTCGGTGTCGGATACCGGGCCCGCCCAGCCCGCCTTCACCGAGAGGCCAAGTGCCAAAGCCCAAACTGCTCGATCACACGCATTCACATCCGTCCCCTCCAAGATCGCCACAGTTTCTTCGAAGCCAGTCATGCCAGCCCCCAACTGCTGCAATCCGCGCCCTTCGCGAGCTCTTCCATGCTGCCCGCCATGGTGCCACCTCACCTCCGACCTGGGCTCGTCAAGGTGAGTTGAACGGACGGATACCCAAGAAGCACTGGGCGAGTGAGATATCCGGCGAATTCAGCGCCGCGGCTGGTGAGTGAATCGCCTAGATTCGGTAGACAACTTCAAGCTCTAACTGATGCTCCAGACGGAACGGTCGTCATGCGGGGCCGCAGAAGCCACGTTGCAGCTTTGCTCTATGCGCCGGGCGCACCTACTGCACCACCATCCATAAGCAGATGGTCACCCAAGACCGAAGGCGAGAAGTCGGCCGCGCCGGCAGGCTTGCGTCCTTCGGTCCAGGCCAGGAGCGTCTCGGCAGCCATGGGTCGGGCCAGGAAATAGCCCTGCAGCTCGTCGCAGTGCAGCGCCAGCAGGATGTCGCGCTGCCCCTTGGTCTCCACGCCTTCGGCGACGACGCGCAGCCCGAGCTCATGGGCCAGCTGGATGACGGCGCTGACGATCGCCCGGGCGTCGTTGCTGACTTCGATGTCGGCGACAAAGCTGCGATCGATCTTGAGCTGGCGGGCGGGCAGTTGGCGCAGATAGCTTAGGCTGGAATAGCCGGTCCCGAAATCGTCGATGGAGAGGAACACGCCGATGCGGGCCAGCTCCTCGAAGGCACGCTGGGTGCTCTTGAGGTCTTCCATCGCGACGGATTCGGTGATCTCGCAAAGCAGTTGGGAAGGGTCGAGCAGGTTCCTGGACAAAGCCGTCCCGATCCGAGCCGCCAGGTCCTCTTCGCGCAGCTGATGCACGGACAGGTTGATCGCCACGCGCATGTGCAGGCCGATCTCCGCCCAGGCGTGCATCTGCCGGCAGGCCTCGTCGATGACCCAGTTGCCCAGGCTGTTGATGAGGCCGAAGCGCTCGGCGATGGGAATGAACAGGCCCGGACTCAGCAGGCCGCGCTCGGGATGGTTCCAGCGGATCAGGGCCTCGACGCCGCGGATCTGCCCATGCAGGCCATCGATCTTGGGTTGGTAGTGGAGTTGCAGTTGCCCTTGCTCGATGGCCAGGCGCAGGTCGATCAGCAGGTTGAGCTGCTCTTGCGCGCCTTCGTCCATATGCGTCTCGTACAGCGCATAGGTGCCACCGCCGGCGCGTTTGGCGGTGTACATCGCGGCGTCCGCGTGCATGACCAGCTTGTCCCCGTCGCCGTGGTCGGGGTAGGCGGCGATGCCGACCGATCCGGACAGGACAACCCGCCGGCCACCGACCTCAAGAGGGACCGATAGCGCCGCGATCAGGCGGCTGGCCAGGCTGACGCAGTCCGCCAGGCTGCTGACGTCCTCCATCAGCAGCACGAACTCGTCGCCGCCAATGCGAGCCACGGTRTCGGCGTCGCGCGCCGCGACCCTCAGCCGCGCGGCGACCTCCTTGAGCACCGCGTCGCCGGCCGCATGGCCGAGCGAGTCGTTGACCGGCTTGAAGCCGTCAAGGTCGACGAACAGCACGGCCACCTTGCCGGCATTGCGCTCCGAGATCTGTTCCCCGGCGCGCGCATGACGCTGAAGCGCATGCGCCAGACGGTCCTCGAACAGCATGCGGTTGGGCAGGCCGGTGAGCGCGTCCTGGAACGCTCGTCGCCGCAACTCCTCGTTGGCCGTCTCCAGCTTCACGTTCGCGACCTTCAGCGAGCTGCGCATGCGGGCGTCGAGCGTCGACGTGAACAAGGTCATCGCCAGCAGGGCGATGGACGACAGCGACACCATCATTCCCAACTGGGGGCCCGCCAGCGCGTCCGCGCTCAGGCAGACCGTGCCGGCCGGGAAGTTCGCCGCCGCCATGCCCGTGTAGTGCATGCCGCAGATGGCGATACCCATCACCAGCGCCGCCAGGGGCTGGAAAATCATGCCGCGGCGCTCCCCCACCTTGCGCAGCCAGAAGAAGATCAGCAACGCTGCCGCCGATGCGCCAACGGCGATCAGCGCCGACGCCGCCACCAACAGCGGGTTCCAGACGATGGCGGGCACCATGTCGAGCGCGGCCATGCCGGTGTAGTGCATTGCGCAAATGCCCAACCCCATCGCGATGGCACCTCCGCCCAGGCGGGGCCAGGTGAGCTCGCCTTGGCTTGCGACGTACAGTGCCATGGCAGAAACGGCCACTCCGGCGACCCACGATGCCACAGTCAGCCCCGCGGTGTAGCCCAGTGCTATTGGCAGAGAAAAGGCAAGCATGCCGACGAAGTGCATGCACCAGATGCCGGTGCCCATTGCCAGGGAGCCTCCGAGCCACCAACTCATCGCAACGCCGCGGTCGCGCGTGCGAACGCGTTTGGCCAGATCGAGTGCGACGTAGGACGCAAAGCTCGCGATCAGCAACGAAGCTGCAACGACCCAAGGTGCGTAGCTTGAGGGCAGGTATCGCATGGCGAAGTGTCGGCTCCCGAACCTAGACACTGAACTGACCAGAGAGTCCACCAGGCTCTCGACTGCCGCTGACTCTACTCCGCTCGGCCATGAACTGCACCGGCATCCGCAGAGGCACGTCGGTCAGATTGTGGGGAGAGGCGGTTCAGATTTTCTTTGGTGTGCTCATGGACCTAAGCCAGCTTGGCGTGAAAATCACACGGCTCCGGCCGACCCACTATTCGAGCCAGCCTTGTGCAACCGGCCAGACTTCGCCGCTGACGTGGAGTGCTCCGGTGCCGTCCAGGCGTACGTGGAGTCTGCTGGGTCGATTGGCGAAGCGCCCCTGTGCGATCTCCAGCGGCAGCAGGGGGTCGACTAGGCGCCGGTGGAATAGGAAGGCGGCGGCAGGACCTGCGGCACTGCCTGTCGCCACGTCCTCCACGCGGCCCAGGTTGTCCCATGTTCGGATCTCAGGGCGGTCGACATCGAGCACGAGGACGAACTTGGCGCCCACGGCAGCTAGCAGAGCCTCGAGCTCGGCGCCCAAAACCGACGCGCGAGCTAGGGCTTCGCGCGTGACTGGGAGCACCAGGTACGCGAGCCCTGTGGAGATCACACGCGCACCAAGCGCTGGAGTCAGATCTCGTGATGACAAGCCGAGCGCCGCAAGAATCGGTCGCAGCAACTCCAGATCCGGTTCATCCCGGATTTCGGCCCGCCCCTGGTTCATCTCCGCGAGGAAGTGGCCATCACGCTGTTCCGTGCGGACAGGGACGTCGCCAGATGGCAGCCTCAAGGTCCAAGATGCCGAGTTCTGTGTTGGTGCATGGACGCGATGCAGCACGGCGGCAGCGCCGAGCACGGGATGTCCGGCGAAGGGCAACTCCTCCTCCACGGTGAACACGCGGGCGCGGGCGCCGACTGGCGTGACCTCGGACAGGAAGATGGACTCGAAGTGCTTCATCTCCCGTGTGAGTTCGAGCATGCGGTCGGCGCTCCATCGCTCAGTCTCCAGGAACACGGTCAGGCTGTTGCCGGTCAGGGGCGCGGTGGCGAAAACATCGACATGGAAATAGCGCGTTGTCTTCATGGGGGACCAGCGACGTTGAGTGATTCGGGAGATGCGTCAGCGTGTGCGATTACGCGTCGTTTGGCCGGTTTCAGGGCTGCGCCTGGCTATCGCGGGCGCCAACCGGAACGATCGACGCCGCAATGAGATCAACCTCGACGGTGGCGTTCTTGAGCAGTCCGTAAGTACCGAGGGAGGTCCGTGTATGGACGCCAACCGGCCCCATCACGGCGTACAGCAGCTCGGAGGCACCGTCGGCGACCTCGCTGTGCTGCGTGAAGTCCTGGGCGCATTGGATGATCACGGTCATCCGCATCACGGACTGGACCTGGCTCAGAGATCCCAGCGAGGCCTTCAGCAGCGAGAGCGCCCTGAGGATGCAGATCTTCGCCGCCCACTGCGCCTGCGCCACCGTGACGTCTGACCCCGCGCGGCCGGTCACCGCGATCGTGTCGCCGACCCGGGGAATCTGGCCGCTCACGTAGATCGCCTCGCCGTGGCGGACGACGGGAACATAGTTGCCGCCGATCTTGAGTTCGCCGCCGTTGGGAAACCTCAGTGACACCGCAGCGCGGGCGAATTCGATGTCTCTGTCCATGAGGTGTCATCTCGTCGCAACGTCGGTTGGAGGTCCTGTGTTGCCCATCATGGAATCGATCACTGCGCGCGCCCAGGGGGTGCGGATTGCAACTGAAACGAGTCCGACGGTGTTTGACATCGACTGCGGCGGCTCGCGTGATCGAATGCGGTTGTCGTCTAAATGCTCGGGTTTCCGAGCGTCGTGGACGCTGCATCGCAATCCTTCACTCCGACATCGCCATGCTCAACCTCAGACCCAATTGCGAGTGCTGTGACCGGGACCTCCCTGCTGAGAGCAGAGACGCCATGATCTGCAGCTTCGAGTGCACCTTCTGCACGGACTGCGCGACCCAGCGGCTGGGATCTCGATGCCCCAATTGCGGTGGGAACTTTGCGCCCCGGCCAACACGCGTCGGTGCCGCCCTGGAACGCCACCCAGCCTCCGCAGAGCGCGTCAGCAAGCCGTCGGGTTGCGATTGAGCCGCAGAGCTCTTCGGCGCTATTTGGATGGTGCCTCAGCGGCTCGCTGGTTCCGGCGTAGGTTCTGACGGGCGAGCCGCAGGCGGTCCTCGGCCATCTGTTGACGGGCGATGCGGTCCTCCTCGTCGGCATCGGCCGCCGCATGCATCGCCTCGGCGCGCGACCTGGCCTCGCGGCGCTCGCGGGCACTGAGGCGGGTCT
>NZ_JBFULE010000264.1:0-6463 GCF_056400485.1 Roseateles sp. P5_B10 | reverse complement strand
CGCCCGGCCTGCACGGTCTGGCCCGAGCCGCTGACCTGGGGCAGGCCAGCTATCAGGCCGTCCAGCGCCGTACGCAGGCCGCCGGCGTTGACGCCGGCGCGCTCCATCAGGGCGCGCGGGCCTTCATCCTGGGCCAGCATGGCCGCCAGCACGTGGACGGGCTCGATATAGGGGTTGTCGCGGGCCAGGGCCAGGCTCTGGGCCTCACCCAGGGCCTCCTGGAAGCGGGTGGTGAACTTGTCGGCACGCATGGTGGGAATCCTCCGGTTGCGAAGCCAAGTGGGCACAAGCCCTGCATTTTCAAGTCACAGTCTGGCGCCAGCGAGTGAAAGGCGGCTGTCGGACAGCGCCTCTTTGTCCTGGATCAAACGGCAGCGCGCATCAGCGCGAAACCCGCAGCCGCCGCGGCCAGCGCGCCCGTCACATGGGCCAGCGTGTGCGCCAGCGCCAGCAGGAATTCGCCGCGCTGCAACATGGCGAGTGACTCGCCAGAGAAGGACGAGAACGTCGTCAGCCCGCCGAGAAAGCCGGTCACCAGCAGCAACTTCAGCACTTCGTTGGGCTGCCGCCCGAACCACTCCAGCGCCATGCCGATCAGCAACCCGCCGACGAGGTTGACCAGCAGCGTACCGAGCGGGAAGCCCGTCCAGCGCGTGTTCAGCCACAGGCCGATCTGCCAGCGCGTCAGCCCCCCCATGGCCGCGCCGAAGGCCACCGCCAGCGTGTTCAAGAAGCATTCCCCGCCGCGATGCCCCAGCGCGCCAGCGCCTCGTCGTCCGCCACCCGGGCATCCACCCAGTGCGCGCCGTCCGGCGTGTGTTCCTTCTTCCAGAACGGCGCCTGGGTCTTCAAATAGTCCATCAGGAATTCGCAGGCCTGGAAGGCCTGCCCTCGGTGGGCGCTGGTGACGAGCACCAGCACGATCTGGTCGCGGGCCTGCAGGGTGCCGACGCGGTGGATGACCTTGGCGGCACGGATGTCGAAGCGGGCCATGGCCGCGTCGACCATGGCTTCGATGGCCGCCTCCGTCATGCCCGGGTAGTGTTCCAGCTCCATCGCCGACACTGCCGCGCCGCTGCTGTGCTCGCGCACGGTGCCGACGAAGGCGACGACGGCACCGACGCCGCCATCCCCCATCCGCAGGGCGGAGGTTTCGGCGCCGACGTCAAAGTCCCCGGACTGGATGCAAACTCTGGGCATGACAGAGATTCTCACCCTGGCGCGCGGTGAGATTCACATGTTTGGCCGTTGAAGTCTGAGCCCGCCGCCGGATACTTGCCCCTCATTTCTTCTCACGCAGCCAGGAATCGACATGGCCCTGATGGATTTCATCAAGAAACAGTTCATAGACGTCATCCAGTGGACGGAGGATGGCGATGGCGTGCTGGCCTGGCGCTTCCCGATGTCCGGCATGGAAATCCAGAACGGCGGCCAGCTCGTCGTGCGGGAATCCCAGGTCGCCGTCTTCGTCAACGAGGGTCAAGTGGCCGACGTCTTTGGCCCCGGCACCCACAAGCTGACGACCCAGACCCTGCCGGTGCTGACCTACCTCAAGAACTGGGACAAGCTCTTCGAGTCGCCCTTCAAGAGCGACGTCTACTTCTTCAGCACGCGCCAGCAGATCGACCAGCGCTGGGGCACCAGCCAGCCGGTCGCCATCCGCGACAAGGACTTCGGCGCCGTGCGCCTGCGCGCCTTCGGCAACTACGCCTACCGCATCCTGGACCCCAAGGTCTTCCACAGCCAGATCTCCGGCACGCGCGAGCGCTACACGGTGCAGGACCTGGACGGCCAGCTGCGTGGCCTGATGCTGCAGCACATCAGCGACGCCGTCGCCAGCAGCGGCACGCCCTTCCTGGACCTGGCTGCCAACCAGGTCGAGTTCGCTGCTGCGCTGAAGAACGCAACTGCCGAGTCCTTCTCGGCCATCGGCCTGGAGCTGATCTCGGTGACGATGCAGAACGTGTCGCTGCCCGAGGAGCTGCAGAAGATCCTCGACCAGCGCATCGGCATGGGCATCATTGGCCAGAACATGGGCCAGTTCATGCAGTACCAGGCCGCGCAAGCCCTGCCCGAGATGGCCAAGGGCGGTGGCGACGGCGGTGGCATCGCCGGCCAGGCCGTGGGCCTGGGCGCCGGCGTGGCCCTGGGCCAGACGCTGGCGCAGACGCTGGGCCAGGGCCTGGCCGGCGTCGGCACCGCAGCGCCCGCACCGGCGGCCAGCAAGCCCGAAGACATCGTCTCGCTGCTGGAAAAGCTCGGCGACCTCAAGGCCAAGGGCATCCTGACCGACGAGGAATTCGCCGCCAAGAAGGCCGATCTGCTGAAGAAACTTGGCTAGGGCCTGTGAACACTACGGCAGCAGACCGCGTTGTGGCCAGAAAGCCCGCGAGCAAGGCGCGAAACGAGGCTTGGGTAGGCCCCAAGCGAGGCTTCGCAACGCCGCGCGCGGGTTTTCTGGCCGCAACCCGCAGGGAAGGCCATCCGCCCGGGGCCACTCCGCGTTGCACCGCTTGCCCGCACATCAGTGCGGGCGGCGCGGTACGCCTTGATTGGCCCCGGGCGGATGGCCTTCGCGGCCTACTTCCGTAGTGTCCACAGGCCCTCAGGCGCCAGCCGCCCAGCGTCGCTGGCGTGCCGCCTGCCCCAACTGCGGCGCGCCGGTCGAGTTCGCGAGCGCGGCTTCTGCGAGTGCCGTCTGCGGCTTCTGCCGCAGCACCTTGCTGCGCGACGGTGAGGCGCTGAGCCAGATCGGCCAGAGCGCCGAGATCTTCGAAGACTATTCGCCGCTGCAGCTCGGCACGACCGGCCGCTGGATGGGCCGCAGCTTTGCCGTCGTCGGCCGCGTGCAGCGTGGCTCGGAGCTGGGCAACTGGAACGAATGGCATCTGTTCTTCGACACCGGTGCCGACGCACCCCGCGTGGCCTGGCTCAGCGAGGACAACGGCCAGTTCGTCCTCAGCCTGGAAGCGCCACTCGCTGAAGCTCCGCCCGAAGCCCCCGCCCTCGGCCAGCCGCTGACGCTGGCCGGCCAGCGCTGGCAGGTGGCCGCCATCGTCGAGGCGGCGCTGCGTGCGGCCGAAGGCGAGCTGCCACGGCCGCCCAAGCCCGGCTGCGTCATCGAGCTGCGCAACGACAAGGGCGAGGTCGGCAGCCTGGAATACCGCGACGGCCAGCCACCGGTCTGGTCCGTTGGCCGCAATGTGCTTCTCGCCGACATGGCCTTGCAGGGCCTGCGCACGACGGCCGAGGGCGAGTCGGTGGCAGAGGCCAAGTTCAAGGGCCGGGCCATCGCCTGCCCGAGCTGCGGCGCACCACTGGAGCCCAAGCTCACGCAGACCAAGAGCATGGTCTGCGCCCAGTGCAATGCCGTCGTCGACTTGCCGGAGGGCGAATCCAAGGCCCTGGGCTTCACCCCGCAGGATCGCGGCCTGCCGCCGCTGATCCCGCTGGGCCGCGCCGGCACGCTGGCCGTTGACGGCGGCAAGCCCGAAGCCTGGCAGGTCGTGGGCTACCAGGAGCGCTGCGACATCCCCGAGGACGCCGACGACGAGCAGAGCTTCTGGCGCGAATACCTGCTCTACAACCAGCTGGCGGGCTTTGCCTTCCTTGTCGACACCCGCGAGGGCTGGAGCCTGGTGCGCACCCTCACCGGCGCGCCCACCTCGGGCCGCGGCGGCGTCAGCTGGCAGGGGCGCGACTATGCGCAGCGCTGGGTTTACGGCGCCAAGACGACCCATGTACTGGGCGAGTTCTACTGGCCCGTGCGGCTGGAAGACCGCGTCCAGGTCACCGACTACATCACCCGCGACGGCCAATTCCTGCTGAGCCGCGAGCAGCAGGGCCCCGAGATCACCTGGAGCGGCGGCAGCCCGGTGCCGGCCGACACCGTGAAGACGGCCTTCAACCTGGTGGCACCGGCCGTCCAGTTCGCACGTGACACTTCCGCCTTCAAGAGCGGCGGCAACCTGCTGCGCAACATCATCATCGCCCTGTTCGTCATCGTGCTGTTGTTCGCGCTGATGCGCGCCTGCTCCAGCGACGACTGCCAGCAGTACAAGAACAGCTTTGGCGAGAACAGCAATGAGTACCGCCAGTGCCGCGCCAGTTCGCGCGGCAGCGGCGCCTATATCGGCAACAGCGGCGGCAGCTACGGCGGCTACAGCAGCGGTGGCGGCGGCCACAAATGAGGGCCTGTTCAGGTGGCGGGGATCGGATGCGTTGCCACTCAAAAGCCCGCGAGCAAGGCGCGAAACGAAGCTGGGGTAGCCCCCCAGCGAGGCTTCGCAACGCCGCGCGCGGGCTTTTGAGTGACAACCCTGCGGGAGAGGGTCTGCGCGGGCGCATGGCGTCGTTGCGCGCCTTGCCCGGGCACCCAGCCCGGGCTTCAGCGCGTCGCCTAGCCCTGCCCCCGCGCAGACCCTCTCGCACCGATCCCTGCCACCTGAATAGGCCCCACTCCTAGGAGAGCACCATGACCCTCGACTGGCTCAAGCCCGAAATCGTCCTCGGCTCCATGATGTACGCCATCATCGGCGTCGTCATCTTCTGGGTCTCCTTCGTCATCGTCGACAAGATCACGCCCTACAAGCTGTGGGAAGAGATCGTCGAGCACAAGAATGTGGCCCTGGCCATCGTCGTTGGCGCGATGTGCATTTCCATCGGCAACATCGTCGCGGCGGCCATCCACGGCTGAAGCCGTCCATCCTGCCCTGCACGCAGCCTGTCGCACGGCGCCTCCGGGTGCGGTGAGCGTCGCCACAATCGCGCGCCGCTTCAAATCAGGAGGCCTTGATGAAGACATGGTTGACCGCAGCCACCCTGGCGCTCAGCCTCACGCTGGCCCACGCCGCAGACGATGCTGCGCAGGCCCAAGCTCAAGCTCAAGCTCAGAAGGCCGATGCCACCGCCCAGGCCTCGGGCTTCAAGATCCGCCCCGTCGACGATGCCTGGCGCGCCGCCCTGCCGCGCGATGCCGAGGCCGCCACCCAGGCCTATATGGACCGGCTGCCCGCCGACGTGGTCGCCAAGTCCGATGCCTACTACACCGGCGGCTACTGGCTGCAGCTCTGGGAGATGCTGTTCGGCCTCGTCGTTGCGGCCATCCTGATGAGCGGGCGCCGCGCGGCGCGCCTGCGCGACCGGGCCCTGCGCGTCGGCGGCGGGCCGGTGCGGCGCGACATGCTGTTCGGCGCGACCTATGTGCTCGCCTCGGCCGTCATCACCCTGCCACTGGCCCTCTACAGCGGCTGGTGGCGCGAACAGGCCTATGGCATGTCGACGCAGACCCTGCTGGCCTGGCTGGGCGAGGCGGCTCTCTCACAAGGCCTCGACATGCTGATGATGGGCATCGTTGTCGCCGGGCTGTACGCCGTGATCCGTCGTGCCGGCGAGCGCTGGTGGATCTGGGGCACAGCCGCTGGCATTGCCGCCCTCATCGTGCTGATCGCCATCTCGCCCGTCCTCATCCAGCCGCTCTTCAACACCTACAAGCCGGTCGAGGACGGCCCCGTCAAGACGGCCGTGCTGCAGATGGCCCACGCCAACGGCGTGCCGGTGGACAACGTCTACGTCTTCGACGCCTCCCGGCAGACGACGCGCATCAGCGCCAATGTGTCCGGCATGCTGGGCTCGGCCGCCGTGCGACTGAACGACAACCTGCTGCGCCGCACCTCCGAGGCCGAGATCCGCGCCGTCATGAGCCATGAGCTGGGCCACTATGTGATGAACCACATGGCCAAGAACATCGCGATGCTGACGCCGCTGCTCTTCGTCGGCTTCGCCGTCGCGGCCTGGGCCATGAAGCGCCTGCTGGCGCGCTTTGCCACCGCCACCGGCGTGAGTCGCATCGACGACGTGGCCGGCCTGCCGATGCTGGTGGCCGTGTTCTCGATCTTCTTCACGCTCGCCATGCCCATCAACCACACCATCACCCGCGTCCAGGAGATCGAGGCCGACCGCTTCGGCCTGAACCTGTCGCGCGAGCCGCATGGCTTTGCCGATGCCCAGTTGCGGCTGGTCGAATACCGCAAGGCCGACCCCGGCGCGGTGGAAGAGTTCATCTTCTTCCACCACCCCAGCACCCGCCACCGCGTCTTGGATGCGATGCGCTGGCGCGAAGCGATGGGCACGCCGTGACGTGAAGCCCTCGTCCAAGGAGTACCTTGGCCGGTCTCCCGAGGGGACGGCGATGCTTGCGGTATTGAACCGCAAGCACATCGCCAGCGCGGGCCGGCCAGATGAACTGGAGTCGGATGGCCTCAATACAAAGACAACTGCAATGCCATCGACCCATGACTTCGCCGCACTGACCGCCAACGCCCTCGAGGACTGGACGCTGTTCGCCATCCGCTTTCACGACAAGCCAGGCGCCGGCGAATTGCGGCGCCAACTGCTGCAGGCTCATCTGGAATGGGTAGCCGCGAACGCCGCCCAGGTGCGCGCAGCCGGCTCACTGCGCGAA
>NZ_JBFULE010000263.1:0-6470 GCF_056400485.1 Roseateles sp. P5_B10 | reverse complement strand
GTCCTGCCTCTTCCAGCGTGGACAGCAGCGGGCGCATCCGCGCCTCGGCCACGGCCGGCTCGCCACGGCGCATTTGCTGGCGTGCTGCCACCAGCCCCACGACGGCGGTCGCCTGGGCTTCGCCGCCGCGGCGGGCCTGCGCCAACGCCAGCTCCGCTTCGCGCGCCGCCTCGTCGGGTCGGCCGGCGTGGAACAGCGCGGTGGCCAGCCAGGTGCGCGTCGAGACGGTGTTGAGGTCGGCCGGTCCCAGCACTTCCTGCAGCTCCTGCACGCTGGCGCGCAGCAGGGGCAGGGCGGCGACGTGGTGCCCCAGTTCGACCTCCATCGTCGCGACGGCCATCCGGGCCTGGGCGGCGATCAGCCGCCCCGCGCCTTCGCTGGCATCGACGAGGGCTTGCAGCCAGCGCCGCGCATCGTCCCAGCGCCCCTGGGCCCGGGCGAGGCTGGACATCGCATCGGCCACGCGCCGATAGCGCTCATGGCGCGTGCCGAAACGCTCGCGAACCCCTTGCTCGGCCCGCGTCAGCAGCGACTGCGCCTCGTCGAGGCGGCCGGCCTCCATGGACATCTCGCCGAGATGGGCGAGGGCGGACAAGGCCACCGCGTCGTCCTGCGCCGGCGCCGCAGGCACCAACCCCATCAGCAGCGCGCGCGCATCGTCGATCTGCCCCAGGCGGCTGCGGGCATTGGCCAGCTCGAAGGCGACATCGCGGCCCGTCTCGCCGCGGCCCTGCAGCTGGGCGTGTGCGAGCGACAGCGCTTCGGCCGCCAGGGGCATGTCGCCGGATTGGTTCAGCAGCAGCCCCAGTGGCCGGGCCACTTCGGCCAGCATGGCCGGGTCATCGCCCAGCCGTCGCTTGGCTTCGGCCCAGCTGCGCCTGAGCAGCTCGATCATCGGCACCGTCGCGCTGCCGGAGGCGTCGGGGCTGAGGCCGGCGAGCAGCTCGGTCAGCACGCTTTGCACGCGCCGCGTGCGTTCGGCTTCTCGCGCGGCCTCGCGCCATTGCCAGGCGGTGGTGGCCATGCCGGCCAGCAGGCTGGCCAGCACCAGGCTCAGCGCGACCAACTGCAGCCGGTAGCGGCGCGCGAATTTGGCGCTTCTGTAGGCCAGCGAGTCGGGCCGCGCGAGGATGGGGCGGTGCTCGAGATGGCGGCGCACGTCGTCGGCCAGTGCGCTGGCGCCGGCATAGCGCTCGTCGGGGCGCTCCTTCAGCGCGCGGCCGACGATCAGGGCGAGGTCGCCGCGCAGTGTGGCCGCAGGCTCACGCTGGCCGGTCAGCAGCAGGCACAGCAGGCGGCCCAGCGCAAACACATCGGTGGCGGTGCTGACGGGCTCGCCGCGCAGCTGCTCAGGCGCGGCGTACTCAGGCGTCAGGCCCGCAGGCAGTTGCGCAGTCAGCTCCGCGCCGGTGTCATCAACAAGCAGCTTGGCGACACCGAAGTCCAGCAGCTTCACCTGGCCGTCCGCGGTGACAAGGATGTTGCCCGGCTTGAGATCGCGGTGCACGACCAGGCGCGCATGCGCATGAGCCACCGCGTCGCACACCTGCAGAAAGAGCCGCAGCCGCTCGTTCACATGAAGGTTCTGCAGCTCRCACCAGCGATCGATGCGCTCGCCCTCCACCAGCTCCAGCACCAGGTAGCGCGTGCGCGTCGCGCCGACCAGGGCGTCGCCGATGTCCAGCAGGCGGGCAATGTGTGGATGGGTCAACCGCGACAGCAGCTCGCCCTCGCGGCGAAAGCGCGCCTGGTTCCCTTCGCCGCGCCACGGGCTGTGCAGCAGCTTGATCGCCGCCTCGCCCTGGTGTGCACCGTCGCTGCGCCGCGCTCGCCAGACTTCGCCCATGCCGCCGCTGCCCAGCGGCGCGACGAGGGTCCACGCGCCCAGCACCTGGCCGGCCAGTTCGGGAGCGCCCGGTACTTGCGCCGGCTTGGCCAGAAAGCCGCGCTCTTCGGCCACGCGGTCAGCGTTGATGAGGGCCTCCAGCTGCTCCCGTTGTGCCGGTGGCAACTCGGCCAGCAGGGCTTCACGTTCGGCCGGCGTCGCGTCCTGCCATTCATCGAAGGCGGCGAGCGCGCCGGCCCGGTCAGTGGTGTTCACGTCAACTGGCCGCGGCGGCAAATCGGGCCGAGCGCCGGGCCGCTCCCAAGCCGGCCCGTCAGGCGATGTGCTCGCGGCTTGATGCCGCGAGCATCGCCGTCCCCACGGGGGCTGAGGCTGGACACGGCAAGTCCAGTGGACTTGTCGTGCCTGCCGAAGAGCAGCGGCTCTGCCGGCTGCGCGGCCTGCAAGGCCGGCTGGGATGGCCCGCGTTCAGCGAGGCGCGACCGGACGAGGGGTTTCATTTCACGCCTGCAACGCGTCGAACAAGAAGGCCCGCGCTTTACGCCAGTCGCGCTTGATCGTCGGCACCGAAACGCCCAGCAGCTCGGCGATCTCCTCCAGCTCCAGGCCGCCGAAGAAGCGCATCTCGACGACCTGGTGGGCGCGGCCGTCGGCGCGCTCCAGCATCTGCAGCACGTCGTCGAGCTTGAGCACATCGGGCGGTGCGATCTGCTCCAGCGCGGCCGTCGACAGCGTCACCTCGGCCTGCCCGCCGCCGCGCTTGTCGGCGTGGCGCTCGCGAACGTGGTCGATGATGACGCTGCGCATGACCTTGCTGGCGTGGGCGAAGAACTGCGCGCGGTGCTGCGCGGCTTCGCGGCCCGCACTCTTCAGCCAGACCTCATGGATCAGTGCCGCCGGCTCCAGCGTCATCGGTGCGTGGCCGGCGAGATGACTTCTTGCCAGGCGCTTGAGCTCGGGGTAGAGCAGGGTGTAGAGGCGGTCTCGCGCCTCGGTCTCGCCGGACGCCAGGGCCGTCAGCAGCTGGGTGATCTCTGTCATGGGCGCGATGCTGGCGCCAAGTGCGCCCGTGCGGAACCCCCACCTTGCGCGCGAGAATGCCGGTTTGCTTCTCCGCCCGCCCTATTCCATGCCTGACACCCCCAGCCGCCCCGAACTGCCCGACCATCTCAGCGTCGACCCGCGCAGCCCTCACCACGTCGCCGCCGTCTTCGAGCACGACATCGGCATCCGCTTCAACGGCAAAGAGCGCCAGGACGTCGAGGAGTACTGCATCAGCGAGGGCTGGATCAAGGTGCCCGCCGGCAAGACGCTGGACCGCAAGGGCCGGCCGCTGTGCATCAAGCTCAAGGGTGCTGTCGAGGCTTTCTACCGCTGAGACATCAGCACCAATGCGGCCGCCGCGAGCAGCGCGATCCAGGCCGGGTGACGGCCGCGGTTGCTGAGCAGCACCAGGCCGCCGCTGACCGCCAACGCCGTGGCGGCGGCCGCTTCGATGATGCCGCCGGACATCGCCTGCACCGCCGGTTGGGCCAGCCACGCCAGCACCACCGCCAGTGCCCAGGCCAGGGCCGTGACGACATGCCAGCTTGCCCACAGGATGCGGGTCTGGAATTCGCGCAGTGCCGGCTGGCCGCCGACGGGCACCAGGCCGCCAGCGCGCAGATGGCGGAACAGCATGCGCTCGCCCAGCCATGAGTGCGCCAGGCCGATGACGAAGACCAGCGCCGCCGCGCCAACGAGCCAGGGGTTCATGCCGCCCTCCGTGAAGTGAGCCTCAGTGTGAGGCCGGACTCGGGCCGCAGCGTGACGGCCATGCGCGGTTTGGGCGCCTCGTTGCCGGCCGGGCTCAGCTCGAAGCGCTGCAGCAGAAGCGCMKCGATCAGCGTCATCTCCAGCACCGCGAAATGCTGGCCCAGGCAGACGCGCGGGCCCAGGCCGAAGGGGATGTAGGCGCCGCGCGGGATTTCGTGTGCAGCCCCTGGCATGAAGCGCTCGGGCTTGAAGGCCAGCGGCGCATCCGGCCACCAGCGCGGGTCGCGGTGCAGCAGCCAGGGCGTCACGCGCACCAGCGTGCGGGCCGGCAGGCGCACGCCGCCCAGCGTAATCTCACGCGTCAGGCGGCGCGTCATGACGGCCGCCACCGGCGGGTACAGGCGCATCGCCTCCTTCAGCGTGGCGGACAGAAAAGGCAGGGCGCCCGCGTCATCGGCCGTTGGCACGCTGCCGGCCAGCACGGCATCAACTTCGGCCCGGGCGCGCGCCTGGGCTTCAGGGTGTGCCGCCAGCAGCCAGCTCCACCACAGCAGGGCCGTCGCGCTCGTCTCATGGCCGGCCTGGAAGCTGACCATGCACTGGTCGTAGACCTCCTGTGGCGACAGCGCCTCGCCGGTCGCCTCGTCGCGCAATGCCATCAGCATGCCGAGCAGGTCGGGCTTGCCGTCGCCGGACGCGCGCCGGGCGTTGACATGGCCGCCCAGCAGTCCGTGCATCAGCTTGTGTGCGCGCCGCTTGGCGGCCTTGCCCGGCAGCGGCAGCCAGTCGGGCAGCGTGAATGGCCAGAACATCTCGGCCAGCGCCGTCTCGCTGAGCACCTGCACGGCGTGCGCAGCGGCCGCGGTGTCGGCGCCGATCGGCGTGCTGAACAGCGTGCGCGAGATGACGTCCATCGTCAGGTGGCTGAACAGCGTGTCCATCGCCACCTCGCCGTCCTGTACGCCGGCCAGCCCGGCGACGGCCGCATCGGTCATCAGCGCCGCATAGCCGGCCACGCGCTTGGGGGTGAAGGCCTGCATCAGCATGCGGCGCTGGCGCTGCCAGGTGGGCCCTTCAGTGACGAGGACGGACTGGCCCATCAGCTGGGAAAACACCTCGGGCCCGCGCGCCCAGCGGATCAGCGCGTCGGCATGGTCCACCATGACCTCGCGCACCAGTTCCGGGTCGAAGACATCGACGCCGCGTTCGCCGAGGATGGTCTGGCGCGGCAGATCGCCCAGCGATCGCTGCGCGGAGATCACCGCGAGATAGTCGCGCCGCATGGCCATCAGCACGGGGAAGCCCCACCAGCGGGTGGGGTGCGAAGGGAGGTCGTTCCAGGTCAGCGTCGTCATGGACCGTGATGCTGCGCTCCCGGGGCGGACGGGTCTTGAACGAATGCGACACTGATCGCGATGCAAGCCCACACACGCCTCTGGCTGCCGCCGCTGGCCCTCGCCGGCTGCGTGCGTGGCGTGATGCTGCGCGACACGCGCGGCCGAAACCTCGATGCCGTGCAGCGCGAGAACTACTTTCCCGCAACACCGCTGGTCCAGCTGTTCTGGTGGGCCGAGGGCAGCAGCGAATGGCTGGCAACACCGGGTTTCTCAACACCGCCGCCGGAGCGCCGCCACGCGCCCGTGCTGTTCGGCGGGCCGTTCACGCTGCCCACGCACACGCGCAACCTCGGCGAGGTGTGGGCCTTCAAGCTGCTGCTGTTGCCCGACGCCTTCATCGCGCTGACTGGTGTCGCGCTGGACCGCCACGTCAACCGGGTCGTCGATGCGCGCGAGGTGCTGCCCGCGGACTGGCTGGCCTGGGCCGAGCAGATGTCCGCCGCGCCCGATGACGCCACGCGCTTGCAATTGCTCGAAGACTTCCTGCTGCCACGCTGGCAGGCCCTGGGCACGCAGCGCCCCGGCCACCGCTATGCCGACTGGACCCAGGCCCTGGCGGTGCGCGCCGCCACCAGCGCGGCCGGCCGCAGCCTGCGCCAGCTCGAGCGCCGCATCAAGGCCTGGGCCGGCTTGCCGATGCGCGAACTGCGCGCCGTGTCGCGCGCCGAGAACGCCTTCCACGCGGTGGCTGCCGCCGAGGCCGGCGCCGGTGTGAACTGGGCCGACATCGCCGCCGACAACGACTACGCCGACCAGAGCCATCTCTGCCGCGAGACGCGCCGCTTGACCGGCTTCAGCCCCGAGGACCTGCGCCGCCGCATCCAGGCGGAGGAAGCCTTCTRGGCTTACCGGTTATGGCGCTGAACCCGAGGCCTAAACTGGCGCGATGACCCGCCTGCTGCTCCTGGCCCTGTTGCTGTGCTGGGTGGCTACGTCGGCTTGCGCGGCGCCTTGCCCGCAGCCACTGCGCATCGGCTTCAGCGATGCTGCCTCGCCGCCGGGCCTGCTGGGCCAGGGCCCCGACTTTCCCGAGCCGCCAGGTTGGGAGGTCGTCGCCGTGCGCGAGGCGCTCAAACGCCTGGGCTGCCAGGGCGAACTGCTGCGCCTGCCCAACCGCCGCCTGTCGGCCTCATTGGCCCAGGGCGGCGTCGACATCGCGCTGCTGTTCGGCACCACGCCCGAGCGTCTGCGCAGCTTGCGCTTCCCCTTCGATGCTCAAGGCCGGCCCGACGTCGCCTGGGCTCCCGTATTCGGCCACCTGGCGCTGTTTGGTCGCGGTGGCGAGGCTCCCGATCCCGCCTGGGACGGCAAGCTTCTGCCCAAGGGCCTGCGCGTGGGCGTGCTGGCCGGCTCGGTGCAGGACGCCATCGCGCGCGGTCACGGCTGGGCGGTCGAGCCCATCAGCGCACTCGACGCGGGGCCGACCATGCTGCAGGCGCGCCGCTTCGACCTGCTGCTGAGCACCCGCGAGG
>NZ_JBFULE010000262.1:0-6496 GCF_056400485.1 Roseateles sp. P5_B10 | reverse complement strand
ATCCTCGGCTTCACGCAGCTGATGCAGATGGACGCCGGTGAACCGCTGGCACCGGGCCAGCGCGCACGCGCCCAGCAGATCGCCCAGGCCGGCTGGCATCTGCTGGAAATGATCAACGACACGCTGGACCTGTCGCGCATCGAGGCAGGCTCGCTGCGCCTGGAGCCTGTGCTGCTGGAGCTGCCGCCGCTGCTGGCCCGGGCCTTGGCGCTGGTGCAAGGTCAAGCCGCAGAGCGCGGCCTGGCCATCAGCCAGCGTATCGACCCGGCCGCCGTGCGCCTCGTCGGCGACCCCACGCGGGTTACCCAAATCCTGACCAACCTGCTCAGCAACGCGGTCAAGTACAACCGCCCAGGCGGCAGCGTCAGCGTCGAGGTGGCTCGACCTGAGCTGGGGTGGGTCGAAATCGCCGTGCGCGACACCGGGCTGGGCCTTACCGAAGAGCAGCGCGCCGCCCTCTTCCAACCTTTCAACCGCCTGGGCCGCGAGCGCAGCGGCCTGCCGGGAACGGGTATCGGCCTGGTCATCAGCCAGCGCCTGGCCGAGATGATGGGCGGCAGCCTGCGCGCCGAAGAGCAGGACGGCCCCGGCGCCTGCTTCGTGCTGAGGCTGCCGGCCAGCGGCGCTGCCGCTGCACTGTCCCAGGAGACAGCCCCGGACGAACCGACCAGCCCGCGCCCCAGCCCCCAGCGGAGCGTGCTCTACGTGGAGGACAACCCGCTCAACGCCGAAGTCATGCGCGGCATCCTGGACCAGCGGCCCGGCATCGAGCTGGAAGTGGCGCCGACCGTGGAAGCCGGCCTGCGCGCCTTGCGCGAGCGCCCGCCGGCCCTGCTGCTGCTCGACTGGCAGCTGCCCGATGGCGACGGCCTGACGCTGCTGAGCCGCATGCGCGAGCTGGGCCAGCCGCTTCCCCCGGTCGTCGTCGTGTCGGCCAATGCCCAGCCCGAGCAGATCGCCGCCGCCGAGGTGGCGGGCGCCCAGCACTATCTGACCAAGCCGCTGGACGTGCGTGAATTGCTCGCCCTGGTCGATGAATTGTTGGCGCCGGGCTCCGTCGCAGCGGGGGCAGAATGAGGGCCCAGTCCCCAACACGCGTCAGCGCCCGATGAGTTCCACCGATCTCGTTCCCAGCACCGGTGCCCAGGCCGTGCAGGCCCTGGCACGCACCGATGGCCGCCAGTTCCTGACCTTTCGCATCGGCGCAGAGGAATACGGCCTCAACATCCTGCGCGTGCAGGAAATCCGCTCTTACGAGCCGCCCACTCGCGTTGCCAATGCACCGGCCTTCGTCAAGGGCGTCGTCAACCTGCGCGGCGTCATCGTGCCCATCGTGGACCTGCGCATCCGCCTGGGCCAGGCCGGTGAATACAACGCCTTCACCGTCGTCATCGTGCTCAATGTGGCCGGCCGCGTCGTCGGTGTCGTCGTGGATTCGGTGTCCGACGTGCTGGAACTCAGCGCCGACGAGATCAAGCCCCGCCCGGAAGTGGCCGCCGCCCTGGACGCCCGCTTCATCACCGGCCTGGGCAAGCTCGGCGAGCGCATGCTGATCCTTCTGGACATCGAGGCCATGATCAAAAGCCCGGATTTCGGCCTGGTCGACTGAAGGAAAGTTAGCGATCGCTGACTGTTTCACCGTTGGAAACATTGCATTCCGGCACCGTCACGAACTGACTTAGCACTCGCCAAACCAGAGTGCTAATATCCTGCTCACCGCGGCATTCCGCGCCGCGGTTTAGCAAGGATTCATGACGATGTCCGCCTCTTCTGCCATTGCCGTCCGCGACCCCTGGGCCATGGTGCCTTCGCTGGGCAATCTGGACGCATACATCTCCGCCGTCAACCGCCTGCCGCTGCTGACGGCCGAGGAAGAAGGGTCCGCCGCGCGCAGCCTGCGCGACAAGGGCGACCTGGAAGCCGCCGGCCGCATGGTGCTGTCGCATCTGCGCCTGGTGGTGGCCATCTCCCGCCAGTACATGGGCTACGGCCTGCCCCAGGGCGACCTGATCCAGGAAGGCAATGTCGGCCTGATGAAGGCCGTCAAGCGCTTCGACCCGGACCAGGGTGTGCGCCTGGTGAGCTATGCCATGCACTGGATCAAGGCCGAGATCCACGAGTACATCCTGAAGAACTGGCGCATGGTCAAGGTCGCGACGACCAAGGCCCAGCGCAAGCTGTTCTTCAATCTGCGCTCGATGAAGCACCAGATGAAGGCCGACCAGGCCGACGGCCAGACGCATCGCAACACGCTCACCGAGGCCGAACTGGCCCATGTCGCCAGCACGCTGAACGTCAAGCGCGAGGAAGTGCTGGAGATGGAGACCCGCATGTCGGGCGGCGACGTGGCGCTGGAGCCGCAGACCGACGACGATGGCGAGAGCTTCGCGCCCATCGCCTACCTGGCCGACGACAGCCATGAGCCGACCCGCGTCATCGAGGCGCGTTCGCGCGACGAACTGGCCGGCGACGGCATCCACCGCGCCCTGGACGTGCTGGACGCGCGCAGCCGCCGCATCGTCGAGGAGCGCTGGCTGAAGGTGAACGACGATTCGTCGGGCGGCATGACGCTGCACGAGCTGGCTGCCGAATACGGCGTGTCGGCCGAGCGCATCCGCCAGATCGAGGTGGCGGCGATGAAGAAGATGAAGAAGGCGCTGACCGAAGCGGCCTGATTGACCTCCTCGGCTCCAAGTAAAAGGCCCCTCGGGGCCTTTTCTACTTTTTGGCTTCGGCCAGCAGCAGCTTGATGTCGTCCGCCAGCGGCTGGGCGCCCGAGCCGTAGCGCGCGTAAACGCGCACGCGGCCTTCGGTGTCGAAGATGAAGCTCGCCGCCGTGTGGTCCATCGTGTAGGTCTCGGGTGTCTTGCCCGGCGCCTTGGCGTAGAAGACCTTGAACTCCTTGGCCGCGCCCTTCGTCTGCTCCTCGCTGCCGCGCAGGCCGACAAAGCTGGGATCGAAGCTGGCCAGATAGGCCTTGAGCAGCTGCGCCGTATCGCGCTCCGGGTCGACGGTGACGAAGATGCCCTGCACCTTGTCGCCGTCCGCGCCCAGGCTGCGCTTGACTTCGGCCACTTCCGCCATCGTCGTCGGACAGACGTCGGGGCATTGGGTGTAGCCGAAGAAGACCACCAGCACCTTGCCCTTGAAGTCAGCCAGCGAGCGGGCGCGGCCGTCCTGGTCGGTCAGGTTCAGCGTGCGGGCGTACTCGGCGCCGGTCAGGTCGATGCCCTTGAAGGCAGGCTTGTCGGGGCTCGCCTTCTGGCAGGCGGCCAACGACAGTGCGGCCAGCGCGGTCAGCGCGAAACGACGGGTGTTCATGCGATGTAGTGGTCGATCAACAGCGCCGCAAAGAGCAGCGACAAATGCCAGATGGAGAACCAGAAGGTCCGCCGCGCCAGCATCTCCGAATACGAGCGCCACAGCCGGAAGGCATAGCCGCAGAAGCCCAGGCCGAGTGCGACGGCGCTGGCGAGGTAGAACCAGCCGCTCATGCCGGTCAGGAAGGGCAGCAGCGTGGCCGCGAACAGCACCCAGGTGTAKAGCAGGATCTGCAGCCGCGTGTAGTCGTTGCCATGCGTGACGGGCAGCATGGGTAGGCCGGCGCGCGCGTAATCTTCAGCGCGGTACAGCGCCAGCGCCCAGAAGTGCGGCGGCGTCCACAGGAAGATGATCAAGCACAGCAGCCAGGGCTCGGGGCCGAGGTCGCCACGCAGCGCGGCCCAGCCCAGCACCGGCGGCATGGCGCCCGAGGCGCCGCCGATGACGATGTTCTGCGGCGTCATCGGCTTCAGGATGACGGTGTAGATGACGGCATAGCCGATGAAGGTGGCGAAGGTCAGCCACATCGTCAACACGTTGACGTAGAAACCCAGCAGCGCCATGCCGGCTGCGCACAGCAGGGCCGAGAAGGTGAGCGTCTGCGTACGGCTGAGCTCACCCTTGGCCGTGGCGCGCCAGGCGGTGCGCTTCATGCGCGCGTCGATGCCGTCCTCGATGAGGCAGTTGAAGGCGGCCGCAGCGCCGGCGACCAGCCAGATGCCAGCGACGGCGGCAAGCATGGTGAGGGCCTGTTCCAGCGAGGGCAGGCCGGGCACGGCCAGGGCCATGCCGATGGCTGCGCAGAAGACGATGAGCTGGACGACGCGCGGCTTGGTCAGCTGGTAGAACTGCTGCCAGCGCGGGCTGTGCACGAAGGCGCTGGCGGTGGACGTGGAGGCCATGGTCAAGTTTGCGCCCTCAGGCGCGCGAGCAAGATGGTGAGCAGGGCTAGCAGCAGAGCGGCGCCAGCGGTGTGGGCGAGGGCAGCCACGATAGGCCAGTCGAGCACGACATTGGACAGGCCGGAGGCGAGCTGCCAGCCAGCCGCGGCGAGCAGCCAGTTGGACCAGTTCGCCGCATGCCGACGCAGCCGCCAGGCCAGTGCCAGGATGGCCGCAAAGACGACGCCCGCGCCGATGCGATGGGCCGTGTGGATGGCGGCCAGCGCCTCGAACCCGAGCCAGCCGCCGTCGGCGCGCTGGCCCAGTGCGCGCCAGAGCTGAAAGCCCTGCGCGAAGTCCAGTTGCGGCCACCACTGGCCGCCGTGGCAGGTGGGGAATTCGTCGCAGGCCAGCACGGCGTAATTCGTGCTGACCCAGCCGCCAAGGGCGACCTGGACAAGTGCAAGCACAAGGACGACGGCGACCGCACGGCGCAACGCCGACGGCGCGATGATCGGCCGCGGCTCGTAGGCCTCGTGCTGCCAGGCCAGCAGCATCAAGAGGCCGATGCCGAGCAGCAGGTGCAGCGTGACGATGGCCGGGAAGAGCTTCATCGTGACCGTCAGCGCGCCGAAGGCCCCCTGCACGCAGACCCAGGCCAGCGTCAGCGTCGGCAGCCAGGGCGATGGTGCGGTCTCTGCGCCCCGCCGCTTCAGCCGCCAACTCAGCGCAGCCATGACGAGGATGAGCAGGCCCACGCCGCTGGCCAGATAGCGGTGAACCATCTCGATCCAGGCTTTGCCGTGCGTGACCGGGCCGGTGGGCATCGCGGTCTGGGCGGCCTCGATGTGGTCGTGGGCGCCGGCCGGGCTTGCAGCGCTGTAGCAACCCGGCCAGTCCGGGCAGCCCAGGCCCGAATCGGTCAGGCGCGTGAAGGCGCCGAAGACGATGAGGTCGAAGGTCAGGAACAGCGTCAGCAGGGTCAGCGCGCGCAGCCGCCCTGCCGGCGTCGCGCTTCGCGAGCGCTGGCGCCACCAGAGCAGTGGGCCGATGGCGACCGCGCCGCCGATGGCGGCGACCTGGCCAAGAGGGACCAGCAGGTCGTTCATCGGCCTGCCGTATCCCAGCTGGCGCTGGCGCGCAGCAGCCTGTCGAGATCGGCTTTGAGCTTCTTGGGCTCGGGCTCGGCAGGGGCGCGCTCCATCCAGTTGCCCATGGGGTCGACGATGTAGAAATGGTCGGCCAGCGCCTTGCCCGAGGCGGGTTTGAGCCAGGCATCCAACCGGTCCCTGGGCACGCGCAGCACGGTCACTTCGGCGCCCTTCTGACTGACGGCAGCCATCACTTCGGGGCGCGGCGTGCCGGTATCGGGAATGAGCCAGAGCTTGTCCACGCGCGCCCGCTCCTTGCCCAGCATCTCGCGCAGTTGGCGCTGCACGAAGAGCTGCTGTTCGCAGGCGGCCGGGCAGTCGGAACCGTGCACGACGGCCAGCAGCCATTGACCCCGCAAGGAAGCCGGCGCGACCGCCCTGCCCTGCAGGTCGGTGAGCGGCAGGTCGGCAGGCATGTCGACGGCAGGCGCGATCAGTTCGCCATAGGCCGAGCCGCTGGGCCTGACGACGTAGAAGGTGAAGTAGGAGGCGACGACCGGCGCCGCGCACATGGCCAGCACCAGCAGCATCTTCCAGCGGCCGACGCGCTGCTGCCCCGTCGTGCGGGGATCGGGCAGGCTGTGCACCGCGAAGCTCAGCGGTTCAGGACTGCTGACGGCGGAGCCGGGGACGGATGAGTTGGAACCAGACATAGAGACCGACGATCAGCGCGCAGAGCGCAAACCATTGAAAGGCATAGCCATAGTGTTTTTGCAGGCCGAGGTCGGGCGCTGGCCAATGGCGCAGCAACGTGTCGTCGGGCGTATCCGCGGCGGTCTGCACGACGGTCAGCGGCAAGAGCTTCAGGCCGGACTCGACGGCGAAGGCCGCAGGGTCGAGATTTTGCCGGATCGGGCCGGCCGACCCTTCGCCCAGCTCGTAAAGCCGGGAGGGCGACGTCGTCAGCCGCCCTTCGACGGCAACCTCGCCGGGCGGCGTGTGCAATGGCGGCAGCTGCTGGCGGTCGAGTTGGTTGCGTGGCGCCCAGCCGCGCTGTACCAGGACGGCGTCGTCGCGGCCCGCCAAGCGCAGCGGCGTGACGACGAAGAAGCCCGTGCGGCCGTCCATGGGCCGGTTGTCCAGCCAGATCGTGCGTTCGGCCACCCAGGTGCCGCGCAGCGCGGCGCGGCGGTGCAGCTGCCC
>NZ_JBFULE010000261.1:0-6543 GCF_056400485.1 Roseateles sp. P5_B10 | reverse complement strand
GCCTGGGACACCATGTCGGGGACATCGGCGATGAGGGCGCTGGAGTGCACCKAATGCACGCCCCAGACCAGGGCCAGGCGTCGCGCGATGTCGAGTTCGGGTGTCATGCTCAGCACCGGTACAGCAGGCCGCTCGCGGGCCGCGCGCAGGGTGGTGGTGCCGGAGCGGGTGTAGGTGACCATGACGGCGACGGGCAGCAGGCTCGCCGTCTGGCGCAGGGCCAGGCAGATGGCGTCGGCCACCACCGGTTGGGGCGCGGTGTGTGAGGCATCGAGGCCCGCGCGGTAGAGGGGGTCGGCTTCCACTTCCGCAATGACCCGCCGCATCATGGCCACGGCCTCGCGGGGGTATTTGCCCGAGGCCGATTCGGCCGAGAGCATCACGGCGTCCGCGCCCTCGTAGACCGCGTTGGCCACGTCCGAGGCCTCGGCGCGGGTGGGCACCGCGGAGCTCACCATGGATTCGAGCATCTGGGTGGCCACGACCACCGGCTTGCCGGCAGCGCGGCAGGCCCGCACGATGCGCTTCTGGATGCGCGGCACCTGCTCGGCCGGCAGTTCAACGCCGAGGTCGCCGCGCGCCACCATGATGGCGTCTGCCGCGTCGATGATGGCTTCCAGCGACTCGATGGCCGCGGGCTTCTCCAGCTTGGCCAGCACCCCCGCGCGCCCTTGAACGATGGCCTTCACTTCGTGCAGGTCCTCGGGGCGCTGCACAAAGGACAGCGCGACCCAGTCCACGCCCAGGCTCAGGCCGAAATCGAGGTCCGCGCGGTCCTTGGGCGTCAGGGCCGAAATGGGCAGCAGGACCGAAGGCAGGTTGACACCCTTGCGATCGGACAGGGTGCCGCCGACGATGACTCGCGTGTCGGCGAAGTTCGGGCCGCAGAGCAACACCCTCAGCCTGAGCTTGCCGTCGTCGATCAGCAGGTCGGTGCCGCGCTCCAGGGCCGCGAAGACCTCGGGGTGGGGCAGGGGGGCGCGCGTCGCGTCACCCGGCGTCGGGTCGAGATCGAGGCGGAAGCTCGCACCTGCGATGAGCTCGACCGAGCCTTCAAGGAGGGTGCCGATGCGCAGCTTGGGGCCCTGCAGGTCGAGCAACACGGCGATGGGCCGGCCCTGCTCGGCCTCCAGGCGCCGGATGATGGTCAGCCGCTCGGCATGCTGGGCGTGGCTGCCGTGACTGAAGTTGAGGCGAAAGACATCGGCGCCGGCTTCGAGCAGGCCCCGAATGGTGTCGATGTCGGAGCTGGCAGGGCCCAGGGTGGCGACGATCTTGGCTTGGCGGTGGCTGTTCATGCTGGGCGGGGATTGGCGCGGAGCGCGCCTCTCAAAAAAAGCGCTGGCCCCAGGTGGAGCCAGCGCCGAACCGACGCCCGCGCCGCATGCGCTGGGCGTCGGGACGGTGCCGATGCAGTTCCCGCAATCGGCACCCCCGATACTGCTCAGAAGGCGTGGAACATGCCCAGCGCGTAGCCGGACTTGTTGGTCCCGGCCGGGGCTTTGCTGTCGTTGGCGACGACTGCGAAGACGTTGGTCCGGGCCGAGAAGTTGTACTTGTAGCCCAGCGAGAGCAGCTGTTCGACGCGCACGCCGCCCTGGTCCTGCACGTCATAGGAACCAATGAAGGCACCTGGCCCCGCCGGTGCGCTGAAGCCCACCAGCAGGTTCTTGCGGCTGACCCGCAGCGCATCCCGACCCGAGCCATAGCCGGCGTAGAGCTTGACCGCGCCGAAGTCGTAGTTGGCGGCCAGGGAAAGCCACCTCTCGTCCTTGCTGCCGTCGTTCGAGACCTCGTAGCCGGCGCCGAGATACAGCGGGCCGTCTGCGTAGCTGAGGCCGACATTGGCCGGCTTCTTGCCGCCGGGCCCCGGGCTTTCGGCGGACATCTGGGCGCCGAAGCTGAAGCCACCGACCGAGTTCTCGTAACTCACCGAGTTGTTGACCCAGAAGGCGCCCAGACAACCGCCCGAGTAACCCGGGCCGCAGCCCACCGAGCCGTAGGTGCCTTGGCCCAGGGTGCCCATGCCGAAGGGGTCGGCGGCGTACTGGGATTTCAGGAAGGCCTGCGACCACCAGCGCCCCAGCTTGAGCGAGCCAAGTGACTCGCTGCTCAGGCCGACCCAGGAGCCGCCCTTCCAGAACGTGGTGCYGCCGCCCACCGTGCCGTCGTCCGGGTTGAGGCGGTGCTCCAGATAGAACGAGGCCTTGAGGCCGCCGCCCAGGTCCTCGGTGCCTTTGAAGCCCAGCCGGCTGCCGCCCATGTCGTACAGCTTGGTGCCCGGCGAATCGTGGGTCTGCCGGCCGGCCTGGGCTTCGATGAAGCCGAACACCGTCACCGACGACTGGGCCCATGCCGTCCCGGCGCAGCACACCAGCGCTGCCGCCCCCGCCATCAATCGCTTGTCCATCATATTTGTCTCCTGAGTGATTTAGTTGAGTCAATTCCGTCAAGAACGTTCTCAGCGATAGGCCGTTGCGTAGCAACGTGTTAGCGCCGAGAAGAAATATTAAATCAATCTAAACACATCAGCAAGACAAAAATATTGCACTACACTACATCAAGAGAGCGACGCGGGCATGGGGCTCCGCAGTCGCCGCCGAGCCACCGGAGACAAACATGCTTTCGAGCCCACCTGATCGCGCCTCCCCCACCTGCAGCGTCGCCCGCCGCATCACCTTGTTCGGTGGCGCCTTCCTGATTGCGGTGCTGGCGCTCATCTGCGGCGTGATGTCTTTCATGCTGGGTAAACGGGCCCAGGAGCGAACGGTGTCCTGGGTGGATGCCAGGGTCGAGGCGGTGGCCCAGGCGGTCGACGCCTATGACGCCACCGCCAAGCTGCTGGTCGAGCGCTTCTTCAAGGTGTTTGGCGACCAGTTCGGCAAGAACTTCACGCTCGACGAGGCCAACGGCCGCCTGCTGCAGCTGGGCATCGCCCAGAACGATTACCACAGCCCCTGCGACAAGTTCACCGAGTTCACCGGCGGGGTCGCCGCGGTGCTGATGAAGCGCGGCAATGGCTTCGTGACCGTGAGCACCTCGCTGAAGAACGGCCAGGGCGAACGCGCCATGGGCATGCAGGTGGATGCCTCTCACCCCGGCAATGCCGCGCTGCTGGGTGGCCAGCCCTTCGTGGGCCGGGCCAGCCTCTATGGGCGCTCCTTCATCACGCGACTGCAGCCGGTGCGCGACCTGCAGGGGCAGGTCGTCGGCGCCCTGTTCGTCGGCTTCGACCTGACCGACTTCGACCGCTCGCTGGAGCGCATGGTGGCCGGCGCCCGCTTCTTCGACAGCGGCGGCGTCTATGTGCTGGACCCGCGCGGCGGCAACGCCGAACAGGCGACGCTGATGCTGCCGCCACAACTGCGCGGCCGCCGCCTGGCCGAAGTGGCCCAAGGCGCGCCCGAACTCTTGGCTGCCTTGCGCGCCGCGGCCCCGGGCGAGGAGCTGAGCGGCGTTCGCCCGGTCCTGCAGCCCGAAGCGAATGACCGCTTTGCCGTGGCCCGGCCCAGCGCCGGCACCGGTTGGATCGTCGTCGGCGAGGCCTCGTCCAGCGAGGCGATGCGCCAGCAATGGGCCACCCTGATTCCGTTTCTCGTCATGTTCGGCGTGGCCGCGGTCGCGCTGTGCGCTGGCCAGTTCCTGCTGATCCGCAACTGGGTCGCGCGGCCGCTGCGTGCCCTGGTGCAGTCGCTGGACCGGGTGGCCGATGGTGACCTGTCGACGCCGGTGCCGGCGGGCCGCGACGACGAGATCGGCAGCATGACGGGCGGGGTCGAAAGGCTGCGGCTGCGTTTCATCGAGATGCTCGGCGCCGTGCGGGCTTCGGCCGATGCGATCTCACTGGCCTCCTCGGAGATCGCCTTGGGCAACCAGGACCTGAGCCAGCGCACGGAAGAGACCGCCGCGCGCCTGCAGCAGACCACCTCCGCGATGGAGCAGGTGCATGGCAATGTGCTGCAGACGGCCGAGGCCACGCGCCTGGCGGACAGCCTGGCCTGCAATGCCTCGGAGGCGGCCGAGCGCGGCGGCGCGGCGATGCGCGACGTGGTGCTGAAGATGGGCAGCATCTCGGCCAGCAGCCAGCGCATCGCCGAGATCACGGGGGTCATCGATGGCATCGCCTTTCGCACCAATATCCTGGCGCTGAATGCGGCCGTGGAGGCGGCGCGCGCCGGCGACAGCGGGCGCGGCTTCGCCGTGGTGGCCACCGAGGTCAGAAACCTCGCTCAGCGCTCGGCGGCGGCGGCCAAGGAGATCAAGGAGCTGATCGCCGGCAGCGTGGATGAGGTGCAGGGCGGCGCCAGGCTGGCCGACGCGGCCAGCGCGCGGGTGCAGGAGATCCTGATCGGCGTGCGGCGGGTCAATGCGACGCTGGGCACCATCAGCGCCAGCACCCAGGAACAGTCGCTGGGGCTGGGCGACATCAACCAGTCGGTGTCGACGCTGGACCGCATGACGCAGCAGAACGCCGCACTGGTGGAGCAGTCGGCGGCCGCCGCCGCGAGCCTGAAGGGGCAGGCGGCCGTGCTCGTCGGCGAGATCGCCCAGTTCCGGCTGGAGGCCGCGCCGCTACCAGCGCAGTGAGGCGGTGGTGACGGGCGCGTCCCACAGCGAGGTGAGCTCGTCGTCCAGCGCCGTGACCGTCAGCGAGGCGCCGGCCATTTCCAGCGAGGTCGTGTGATTGCCCACCAGCCAGCGCTTGACCTCGAGGCCCTCGGCGCGCAGCCGCTCCGTCGCGATCTTGTTGAGCAGGTGCAGCTCGATCAGGGGCGTGCCGCCGAAGCCGTTGACATGCAGCAGCACCTGGCGCCCGGCCTTGATGGCCAGGTCCTTGAGGATGGGCTCAAGCAGCATTGAGATGACTTCATCCGCCGGTACCACCGACTGCCGGCGGCGCCCGGGCTCGCCGTGGATGCCGACGCCGACCTCCATCTCGCCGGGGCCGATCGCAAAGGTGGGGCGGCCTTCCCGCGGCACGGTGCAACTGCTCAGGRCCACGCCCATGGAGGCGGTGGCATTGTTGATGCGTACGCCCAGGGCCTTGCACTCGTACAGGTCGGCACCGGCCTCCGCGGCCGCGCCCAGCATCTTCTCGACGATCAAGGTGCCGGCGACGCCGCGCCGCCCCACGGTGTGCGTCGAATGCTCCACCGCGACATCGTCGTCCACCAGCACGATGGTGCAGTCTTCGTCGAGCATTTCGCTGGCGACCTGGAAGCTCGCGGTATCGCCGGCGTAGTTCTTCACGATCATCAGCACGCCCTGGCCGGTCGACACCTGGCGCGCCGCGGCGACGATCTGGTCCGGGCTCGGGGCGGTGAACACCTGGCCGGGGCAGGCGGCGTCGAGCATGCCTGGGCCGACATAGCCGGTGTGCAGCGGCTCGTGGCCCGAGCCTCCACCGGCAATCAGGGCGACCCGGCCCTGCTTGGGCGTGCGGCGATGGACGAACAGCGGCGACTCGTTGAGCGCCAGCAGATCCTGATGGGCCAGTACCAAGCCCATGGCGCTGTCCCGCACCAGATCGTCAATCGTGTTGACGAATTTCTTCATCTGCCAGTCCCGTCCTTGGCTCATTATTTACCCCGGTCGCAACGAAGTCACGCCAGGTTTTCCGCCGTGATGATCTCCACCCGCGAGTTGGTGATGGACAGCGCGCCGCGCACGCCGTCGCACAGGGCGCGCAGCACGCGCCCGGCCGAGGTGACGGCGTACTGCACGTCCTGGTGCAGCAGATAGCTCAGCGTGCCGGAGAGCAGCATGGAGCGGTGCACCTCGAGCAGGTCGTGGGCGACGAACATGAGGTCGTGCCCATAGCCCTGTTCGGTCAGGGCCCGGCCAATGCCGAAGCTGCAGGGGCCGACGTTGTAGAGCGCGTCGATGCGCTCGCCGGCCGCCTCGGCGACGAGGGCGCTGCGTGTGTACTCGAAGGCCTCATCCTCGGTTTCCGGCAGATCGAAGAGCCTCAGCACCTTGGCCTGCGGAAAGCTTTCCTCCAGCACCTGCTGAAAGCCGATGCGGCGGTCCAGCTCGGCGGCGAAGCGTGTGGGCGGGGAGAGCAGGGCGCACAGAGTGGGCACGTCGCGGCGCAGTGAGCGGCCCACCAGCAGCCCCGCGGTGCGGCCCGCGGCGCGGTTGTCCGCACCGATGGCGGTCTCGCGCAGCGAGCCGGGCACGTCGGAGAACAGGGTGACCACGTGCACGCCGCCGCGCACCAGCTCATTGATGGCCAGCTTGACCGGCGGCACGTCGGGTGCCAGCACGGCGATGCCGTCGAGGTCGGACAGCTTGGCCAGCTCCGCGGCAAAGGCATTGGGATCGCTGGCCGGGATGCGGTGGGTGATCTCGGTGATGTGCTGATGCCGGAAATCGCCCGCCGCCTGGGCCACGACGCGGTCGACGAGATCAAAGAACCCCAGCCGCGCCGCCGGCAGCACGAAGGCGAAGCGATAGCCCGAGGTGGAGCGCGGGCGGCCGCGGATCGGCGTGCCGCCACCCAGCAGGGCCATGGCCTCTCTGACCTTGCGCACGGTGACCGGG
>NZ_JBFULE010000260.1:0-6551 GCF_056400485.1 Roseateles sp. P5_B10 | reverse complement strand
GCCAAGAAGCTGCTGAAGGACTGCGCCGCGGCCGGCCTGACGCTGCGCGAGGCCAGCGCCGAGGAGCTGCTGGCGCGGGCCGACGAGCTGCATGCTCTCTATGGCCAGGTCCACCAGGCCCAGGGCCTGCGGCTGGCAACGCTGACGCCAGGCTATCTGCCGGCAATGGCCGCCGCCCTGGGTGCGCGCTTCCGCTGCCGCGTGGCCGAGCATGCCGACGGGCGCTGGCTGGGCTTCGTCACCAGCGTGCACGACGGCGACACGACGCTGGGCTACTACATCGGCTACGACCGCGCGGCCAATGCCGAGGCACCGATCTACCTGACGCTGCTGCAGTCCACTGTGCAGGACGCGATCGCCTTCGGTTCGACGCGGCTGAGCCTGGGCCGCACGGCGCTGGAGCCCAAGGCCAAGATGGGCTGTAGACCTGAGCCGCTGAGCTGCGCGGTGCGCCACCGCGTGTCGGCGCTGAACTGGATCACCACCGCGCTGACCAAGACGGCCGAGCACGATGAGCCGCCGGAGCGCAGCCCGTTCAAGGCCGCGCCTGTCGACGCGGCCTAGCTTTCAGCTGTAGGTCACTTCAATCGAAGTTCGGCTGCGCGTGCATGGGCCTGCAGGCCTTCGCCGTGGGCCAGCTCGCTGGCGATGCGGCCGAGTGTCTGCGCGCCCTCGGCGCTGACTTCGATGAGGCTGCTGCGCTTCTGGAAGTCGTAGACGCCCAGCGGGGACGAGAAGCGCGCTGTGCCGGCCGTGGGCAGTACATGGTTGGGGCCGGCGCAATAGTCACCGAGCGACTCGCTCGTGTAGGCGCCCATGAAGATCGCGCCGGCGTGGCGCAGCAGCGGCTCCCAGCGCTGCGGCTCGGCGGCGCTGATCTCCAGATGCTCGGGCGCGATGCGGTTGCTGATCTCGCAGGCCTCTTCCATCGAGCGCGTCAGGATCAACGCGCCGCGGCCCGCCAGCGACGCGCGGATGACGGCCTCGCGCGGCATCTCCTCGACAAGGCGCTCCATGCTGGCGCTGACGGCATCCAGGAAGGCGACGTCCGGGCTGAGCAGGATGCTCTGCGCCAGTTCGTCGTGCTCGGCCTGGCTGAACAGGTCCATCGCCACCCAGTCGGGCGGTGTCGTGCCGTCGGCAATGACGAGGATCTCGCTGGGGCCGGCAATCATGTCGATGCCGACTTGGCCAAACACATGCTTTTTGGCCGAAGCCACATACGCATTGCCCGGGCCGGTGATCTTGTCGACACGCGGGATGGTGGCCGTGCCGTAAGCCAGCGCCGCCACGGCTTGTGCGCCGCCAATGGTGAACACGCGATGCACGCCCGCCACCGCTGCGGCGGCCAGCACCAGCGGGTTGCGCACGCCGTCCGGCGTGGGCACGACCATGATGATCTCGCCGACGCCCGCGACCTGTGCGGGGATGGCGTTCATCAAGACACTGCTCGGATAGGCCGCTTTGCCACCCGGCACATAGATGCCCACGCGGTCCAGCGGCGTGACCTTCTGGCCGAGCAGGTTGCCGTCCTCGTCGCGGTAGCTCCAGCTGCGGCCGCAGGCTTCCAGCTGGCGCTCGTGGTAGGCCCGCACCCGCTTGGCTGCAGCCTGCAGGGCGGTGGCCTGGGCCGGCGTGATCGAGGCCAGCGCGGCCTGCAATTCGGCTTGCGTGATCTCCAGCGCGGCGACGTTGTCGGCCGTCACGCGGTCGAAGCGCGCGGTGTAATCCAGCACGGCAGCGTCACCACGCTCGCGCACATCGGCCAGGATCTCGGCGACGCGGCCTTCGATGGCGGCATCGTCCGCCGCCGACCAGTAGCGCAGGCGTTCGAACTCGGTATCGAAGTCGGGCGCGGCGGTGGAGAGTTGGCGAACGAGTTTCATGCAATGGCCGAGGCAAAGGCGTCGATCAGCGGGCGCAGCGCGTCGCGCTTGAGCTTGAGCGCGGCCTGGTTGACGACGAGGCGGGACGAGATGTCCATGATCTGCTCCACCTCGACCAGCTTGTTCGCCCTCAGCGTGCCGCCGGTGGAGACCAGGTCGACGATGGCCTCGGCCAGGCCGGTCAGCGGCGCCAGCTCCATGGAGCCGTAGAGCTTGATGAGGTCGACGTGCACGCCCTTGTCGGCGAAATGCTGGCGGGCGATCTCGGTGTACTTGGTGGCCACACGGATGCGCGAGCCCTGCTTGACGGCGGCGGCGTAGTCGAAGTCGGCGCGCGTGGCCACGCTCATGCGGCAGCGGGCGATCTTCAGGTCCAGCGGCTGGTAGAGGCCGTGCGAGCCGCCCTGGGCCAGCGCCTGCTCGTGCAGCACATCGCGGCYGGCCACGCCAAGGTCGGCGCCGCCGTACTGCACATAGGTCGGCACGTCGCTGGCACGCACCAGCACGACGCGAACGCCTTCGCGGTTGGTCGGCAGGATCAGCTTGCGCGAGGTTTCGGGGTCTTCCAGCACCTCGATGCCGGCGGCGCGCAGCAGCGGCAGCGTCTCTTCGAAGATGCGGCCCTTGGAGAGAGCGAGGGTCAGGCCGGTCATTGGGCGCTCCACTCTTCGGGGCTCAGCGTCTTCATCGACAGCGCATGGATCTGCTCGCGCATGCGCTCGCCCAGGGCCGCGTAGACACGCTGGTGGCGCTTGATGCGCGAGAGGCCGTTGAACTCGTCCGACACGATGGTCGCGAAGAAGTGGCGGCCGTCGCCCTCGACTTCGAGATGCGCGCAGGGCAGGCCTGCGGCAATGAAATCGCGCACTTCTTGCGGGGTCGGGTCGGCCATCACGGGTCCTCGGTGGAAACCCGAGATTCTAGAGACGGCTTAGCTTCTGATCTTGTAGCCGCTCTTCAGCAGCGATAAAGCGAGGCCTGCCGTGACCGCGAAGCTGACCCCGACAACGCCCAGGCTGAGCCAAGGCGACACGTCGCTGACCCCGAAGAAGCCGCGGCGGAAGCCGTCGATCATGTAGAAGAAGGGGTTCAGGTGGCTGATGCCCTGCCAGAAACCGGGCAGCGAGTGCACTGAGTAGAAGACGCCCGACAGAAACGTCATCGGCATGATGATGAAGTTCTGAAAGGCGGCCAACTGGTCGAACTTCTCGGCCCACAGGCCGGCGATCAGGCCCAGCGTGCCCATCAGGCCGGCGCCCAGCACCGTGAACAGCAGCACCCACAGGATGTTGTCCAGGCCCGGCGGCGCAAACCAGGCGGTGACCAGCAGCACGCCCGCCCCCACCGCCAGCCCGCGCACGACGGCCGCGCCGACATAGGCGACGAACCAGGCCGACGGCGACAGCGGCGTCAGCAGCAGGAAGATGAGGTTGCCGGTGATCTTGCTCTGGATGAGGCTGGACGAGCTGTTGGCGAAGGCGTTCTGCAGCACGCTCATCATCACGAGACCGGGGATCAGAAACTGCGTGTAGCCGACGCTGTCGTAGACCTTCACGTGATCTTCCAGCGTGTGGCCGAAAACGAGCAGGTACATCACCGCCGTCAGCACCGGGGCGCAGACCGTCTGGAACGCAACCTTCCAGAAGCGCAGGACTTCCTTCTTGAAGAGGGTGGAAGCACCATTCATGCGTGCTCTCCCTGCATGATTTCAAGAAACACGTCTTCGAGATCGGCGCGACCGATCTCCAGGTCTTCGATGGGAACTCCCTGTCCGCGCAGCTCGGCCAGCGTCGTCTCGACCTCATGGGCGTCATGCGCCGTCACCTGCACGATGCGCCCCGTTACCCGCGCACGCGCCGCGATGTCAGGTGGCAGCGCGGCATCGGTCTTGAAACGCAGCATCGTGGACGCCGTACCCGCCAACAGCTGCGAGGTGCGGTCCAGTGCCACGATGCGGCCGGCTTTCAGCATGCCAATGCGCTGGCACAGGGCTTCGGCTTCTTCGAGGTAATGCGTGGTCAGCAGCACCGTGTGGCCTTCCTTGTTGAGGCGGGCAATGAACTGCCACAGCGTCTGGCGCAGTTCCACGTCCACGCCGGCCGTGGGCTCGTCCAGCACGATGACGGGTGGGCGGTGCACCAGAGCCTGGGCGACCAGCACGCGGCGCTTCATGCCGCCCGACAGCTGGCGCATGTTGGCGTTGGCCTTGTCCGTCAGGCCCAGGTTGTGCAGCAATTCATCGATCCAGTCATCGTTGCCGTGCACGCCGAAATAGCCACTCTGGATGCGCAGCGACTCGCGCACGCTGAAAAAAGGGTCGAACACCAGTTCCTGCGGCACCACGCCCAGCGCCTTGCGGGCGGCGGCGTAGTCGTCCACCACGTCATGGCCCATCACGCGCACACGGCCCTCGGTGGCCTTGGCCAGGCCGGCAAGCACGCTGATCAGCGTCGTCTTGCCAGCACCGTTGGGGCCCAGCAGGCCGAAGAATTCACCGCAATGGATGTCGAAGCTGACACCATCCAGCGCCTTCACCTGCCCTCCCCGGTATGTTTTCTTGACGTTCTCGAAGGAGATGGCGGGCGGGGAGGCTGAATTCGGCATGGGGCGCGATTCTAAAAGTCAGCCCTATTTCGGTGCCGATCACTGCCAGAATGACCCGATGACCTGTGCGCCCCCATGCTCATTGCATTCACTGTGCCCCGAGGGGGTGCGTCATCCGCTCCGGGCGGCCGCGCGCTCCTGACATGCCCACCCCCAAACGCCCCCGCCGCACCGCCGAGCGCATCCTGGAGGTCACGCTGGAGCTGTTCAACAGCTTTGGCGAGCCCAATGTGTCGACGACGCTGATCTCGGCGGAACTGAAGATCAGCCCGGGCAACCTCTACTACCACTACCCGGCCAAGGACGAACTGGTCAACGCTCTCTTCGGCCGCTACGAGGCCGAGCTGAACGAGCTGCTCGCCGCGGCCGACAACGTGCGCAATGTGGAGGACGCCTGGCTGTTCTTCCACATGCTGTTCGAGCTGATCTGGAAGCACCGCTTCCTGTACCGCGACCTGAACGACCTGCTGTTCAAGAACCGCCGCCTCGAAACCCATTTCCAGACCCTGCTTGCCGCCAAGGAGCAGGCGATGCGCCACGTACTGTCGGGGCTGCACCTGGGCGGCGCGCTGAAGATGGACCTGCGCGAGGCGGCGCCGACGGCCAACGCGATGGTCGTGGTGGTGAGCTACTGGCTGAGCTACGAATACGTGCGCGACCCGCGCCATGCGCTGGAGCCCGATCGCGCCGGCGCAGCGCTGATGCGTGGCGCCTTCCACGCGCTCTCCCTGCTGCTACCCTACCTTGAGCCTGCGTCCAAGGAACACCTCTTCAAGCTCGCCGGCCAATACCAATCATCACAACCCTGATGGAGACAAAAGCGATGGCCAAGTGGACTGCCTTCCCCTACGACAACAGCGCCTTCGTCTACACGCCGGCCACGCTGAAGAAGCACTGGGCGCGGCTGCATGCCGGTGACGCCGAGCCCCTCCCCAAGGACGCCGCGGTGCTGCAGGCCTGGATTCATTTCCATGCCGGTGACTTCCAGGCCGCCTACGACGCGGGCCTCGCCGCCGGTGGCGCCGGCATCACGGTCGCCAACAAGGCCCAGGGTATCTACGCCAACTACCTCGAGAAGAAGGAGAAGGTGAAGCTGGAGATGTTCCTGGAGATCGCGGAGCGTGCCGAGGCGCAGCAGGCCGAGGAGCCCAAGAACCCCAACGCCTGGTACTGGCAGGCTTACGCGATCGGCCGCTACGGCCAGGGCATCAGCGTCGCCAAGGCGCTGGCGCAAGGCCTGGGCAGCAAGGTCAAGAACGCGCTGGAAACCACCATCGAACTCGCGCCCAAGCACGCTGACGCCCACATCGCGCTGGGCGCCTTCCACGCCGAAGTCATCGACAAGGTCGGCAAGCTGCTGGGCCGCACGCAAGGTGCTGACACGGCCACCGGCCTGAAGATGTTCGAGCAGGCCCTCAAGCTCAACCCGGCCAGTGCCATCGCCATGATCGAACGCGCCAACGGCCTCGTCATGCTGGAGGGCGACAAGCGCATGAAGGAGGCCGAGAAGCTGTACGCCGACGCGGCCGCCTGCGAGGCGATGGACGCGATGGAGTTGCTCGACATCGAGCTGGCCAAAGAGGAACTTGAGGAGTAATTCACGGTACCGATCGCAGATCGTGACGGAGTTCACGACCCGATCTCCCGTGCCTCCGGGGGTGCAAGTCAGCGCGTCGCGGCGTAAGCTTCGTCCCCACCAGCCACCCCCCACACGAGACCGCGCCATGAAGTTCCTGATCCCCGCTTTCGCTGCCGTCACCGTCTTTGCCGCCCAAGCCGGCAACAACGCCACGCCCGAGCAGGCCGAACTGCGCGCCGAGTGCGCCAAGAGCTACACCGACACCAGCAGCGTGGCAACGCCGGTCCCGTCCAACGAGTACCAGTTTGTCTACGCCAATGGCAAGTACAAGGGCGAAGCCAAGCCGGGCAAGCTGCTGGCCTGCACCGAGCAGCAGTACGCCGCCTACCTGGACAAGGCCGACCCGGCCAAGGTGATGGCCGCCTACCCGACGGCCGCCGGCCGCCCGACCGCCGCCAAGAAGAAGGCCGAGCCTTTCCGTC
>NZ_JBFULE010000259.1:0-6615 GCF_056400485.1 Roseateles sp. P5_B10 | reverse complement strand
GCGCGACGCCGATGGCCGCGCCAAGGTCGAGCTGGTGCGCGACGAGGACGGCCTGCTGCGCTGGGTCTATTCGCCGCCGACCACGCCCGGCGGCACGGGGCGGCGCTCCTACCGGTCGATTCGCGTGGCGCCGGACGACGTCGTGCAAAGCTTTCGCTTCAACGACTTCGGTGCCAATGCGGTCACCGACAAGCTGATCGCGGCCGATGACTGGTTGACGCCCGACAAGGGCATGCAGCGCTGGCAGGACGGCCGCCTGGTGAACGACGCCCAGCCCAGGATAGACAAGGGCCGCGTGCTGCTGCTGGTGCATGGCACCTTCAGCAAGTCGCAGATGTGGTTCGACGAGCTGCAGGCCACCGACGCCGGCAAGAAGCTGCTCGCCGGCTGGCAGCAGAAGTACAGCGCCATCCTGGCGTTTGGCCACGCCACCCTGTCCGTGGCGGCCTGGTCCAACGCCCTCGATCTGCACAGCGCCCTGCAGGACGTCAGCGCGCCCATCGACGTGGTCTGCCACAGCCGGGGCGGCCTGGTCGTGGGCTGGCTGATGCGGCTGCGCGCCGTGCCGGTGGAGCGGGTGATCTTCGTGGCGTCGCCGCTGGTGGGCACCAGCCTGGCCGCGCCGGACAAGCTTCGTGCAGCCCTCGACATGATCGCCAGCTACGCCGATGCCGTGTCGACGCTCAGCAAGCATGCGACGGGCATCGTGCCCTTTGCCGAGGGCGTTTCGCTGCTGGCCAAGATCTTCGGCAAGGTGCTGCACCTGGGCAGCACCACGCCCATCGTCGACGCGGCGGTGGGCTTGGTGCCGGGCCTCGCGACGCAGCAGCTGGTCAAGAACAACAACGATGTGCGGCAATTGTTTGCCGCGCCTTGGCTCAGCAGCCCCCAGATGTCCGGCATCGGCGCGTCTTTCCAGCCCGACGAGAGCGCTCAGCCGATCTGGAAGTTCTGGCGGCGCTTCAGCCACATCGGCGACCAGGTCAAGTACGGTGCGGCCGACATGGTGTTCCCCGGCCCCAACGACCTGGTGGTGGACGTGGACTCGATGTTTCGCCTGGGCGAGGGCGGCAACATCACGTTCGAAGCCCTCGGCGTGGGCCCGACCACACATCACACCAACTACTTCCGCGATGAGCGAGTGATCGGTTATCTGGGCGATCAGTTGTCGATTCAGAACTGAGGGGTTTCGCGGTCCGCCTTCCAACGCGAGAGTGCGTTCGTCGTCGCGATGAGGGTGACCCACGGCGATGGGTGCCTGATTGCGGCGCCGAACTGATCTTCGACCAGCCCAACGATCTCGTCGTCGACAGCGCGACGACGCATCACAGCAGCTACTTCCAGGACCTGCGCGTGCTCAGCCGGCTGGATGCTCGCTTGCGCTGAGCGGCCTTGCCAGGCGCGTCTCTACACAGTGCGCAGGCTCTCAAGTTGCGCCATGGAGGCCTGCAGCAGGTCTTCAACCATGCCGAGCACCCGATCCCGCTCAAGCTCGAGCGCAGCGCGCTCTGCATCGGCGCTGTCGATACCCGACCGGTCGACGCTCAGCAGCAGGTGAAACGGCAGCACCAGCGGCAAACCTTCCATCAAGCCGCGGTGGCCGTCTGCCAACCCGCCCTGGGGCGTGAATGGGCGTTCGGTCAGGTCAATCATGGTCCCGACCATGCGCACCGCCCGGCCCTCGGCGTTGCGCTCGATGACCCGGCCGCGCGAGTGGACGACGCGATACCCCGAGCCATTGCTGCGCAGGCGGAATCTGGCCTCGTAGCTGGGCTGGCTGCCCCGGGCGTGTGCGCTCATGGCTGCAAGCATGCCTTCAAGGTCGGCAGGATGGACCCTGCAGCGCCAGAAGTGGGTGCTATCGGCGCTGTACGGTTCGGGATAACCGAGCTGCTGTTTCCACTGGGGTGAATGGTGAACGGTCTCAAGGTCAAGGCGGAGGTCCCACACGCCAAGCTCACCTGCCTCAATGGCCTGTCGCCAATGAATTTCAGCCGGTGGTCGCTGCATGTCCATGGACGGGATTGTCATGTCGCGATTCGGCGCAATCCGGCTTCGAGCCCGGTCGGAAAGGGCGAATGCAGTGAATCCCAACGCTAACAGCAACTTGCGAGGCTGTTGCTCCCTACCGGCTGTTCCAAAGCGCCAGTCCACCTGCCGCAAGCGCATGGTCTTCCCACCCGTCGAGGCCCGAAACGATCAAGGTCCCCACTCGGCCCTTGCCGTGCACCGCCAGGGGCAAGGCGCCGCCTTCGGCCTGGAAGAGGGTGGGGTCGAGGCCGGTTTCCGCATGGAAATTGGCCTGGCGTTCGAGGAACTCCAGCCGAACCCGCCATGAACTGTGGCCAAACCGGCGAACGACGTTCTTCTTCTTGGTGATCCAGTCCGCGTTGCCGGCGCCCGTGCCATCCATGAAATAGACGAACAGGGGATGGTCGTCGGTCTCCAGATGAATGGCCACGGGCCGGGCCGCAAACCACTGCTGCGCCAGCGCGAGGATGGATTGCCCGATCCCCATGGCGTCAGCCGCGGTCAGGCGCTCGAGCACGAGTGCTGCTTCCTGGGCCGCACACTGGGCGGCGGTCTCCGGAGCTTTCAAGCGGGAGTCCATGCGCTATCGCGCCTTGTGACGAAGCTGCGCCGACGTGAACCTGCGGCCCGCCAGCGCCAGATGGGCGGTGGCACGGATGTCGTCCGAGCCCGCGCCGAGCTGTACTTCATAGGTTCCGGGCGCGATCACCCAGTCGCCGGTCGACTCGTCGAAGGTGGCCAGCAGCCGCGGGTCGACCGTGACCGCGCCCGTGCCGGTCTGACCCGGCTTCAGCGCCAGCTTGCCGAAGCCGACCAGACGCCTGGGCGCTTCCCATTGAGCGCTCTGCGGCGCACGGACGTAGACCTGGCCGACCGAGGCCCCGTCGCGCTTGCCGGCGTTCTTGATGGTGAACTTGACGGTCACCTGCCCGCCGGCCTTCTGGGCTTGTTCTGCCTTGAGGCCGCCCAGCTCGAAGCTCGTGTAAGACAGGCCATGGCCGAAGGCGTACAGCGGCTTGTGGCCGTGCAGGTCAAACCACTTGTAGCCCACCGCGGCGCCCTCGGTGTAGCGGACCGTGAACAGCGGGCCGTCCGAYTTGCCGCCGATCTGCCGGCGCACCAGCTGATCCGTGCTCGCAGGGAAGGTGATGGGCAGGCGGCCRGAGGGGTTCACCTCGCCGGTGAGGATGCGGGCGATGGCCTCGCCGCCGGCCGCGCCCGGGTAGAAGGCCGCGAGGATGCCCTTCACGTCCTTCTTCCAGGGCATCAGGATGGCGCCGCCGCTCTCGACGACGACCACGGTGTTCGGGTTGGCCTTGGCGACCGCGCTGACGATGGCGTCCTGGTTGCCTTCCAGCGTCAGCGACGCGTCCAGCGACTCGGCGGTCCATTGGTGGACGAAGACGATGGCCATGTCCGCCGCGGCTGCGGCCTTGCCGGCGGACTCGACGTTGGTGCCCGCGTCGAAGGTGAATGCCGTCTGCGGCCGCAGACGCTGCAGCGCCTTCATCGGCGATGAGGGCTGCCACACCTGGGTCAGCCAGCCGCCCGGGCCGAGGCCGGTGACGGCGGTGCCGCCGATGGGCGTGACCGACGCGGAGCCGCCGCCTGCCAGCACGGCCTTGTCAGCATATGACCCGATGAGGGCCACGCGCTTGGGCGCCCCCAGCGGCAGCAGGCCGGCCTCGTTCTTCAGCAGTACCAGCGACTGCTCCGCGGCGGCCTGCGAGACCTGCGCGTGGGCGGCAAAGTCGATGGGGCCTGGCTTGAGCGGGTGGTCCATCACGCCCTTGTCGAACATCGCCCAGAGGATGCGCCGGGCCATGTCGTCGATGCGCGACCGCGGCACCGAGCCGTCCTCGACGGCCTCCTTCAGTGGCTTGGCAAAGTAGGGCGCCTTGTCGAAGGGGAAGCCGGACTGCTGGTCAAGCCCGGCGGTGGCAGCGAGCACGGTCGAATGCACGGCACCCCAGTCCGACATCACGTAGCCCGGGTAGCCCCAGTCGCCCTTGAGCACCTTGTTCTGCCAGAAGGCGTTCTGGCAGGCGTAGACATCGTTGATGCGGTTGTAGGAGCACATCACGGAGCCGGGGCTGGACTTCTCGATGGCGAGCTCGAAGGCCAGCGCGTCGCTCATGCGCAGCGCGGACTCGCCAATCTGCGCGCTGACGATGTTGCGGCCGGTCTCCTGCGCGTTGATCAGGTAATGCTTGATCGTCGAAATGATGTGGTTGGCCTGCACGCCGCGGATCAGCCCGGCGGCCATGTCGGCGGCGAGCAGCGGGTCCTCGCCGGTGTACTCGAAGTTGCGGCCGTTCTGCGGTTCTCGCGCGAGGTTGACGCCGCCCGCCAGCATGACGTTGAAGCCCGACAGCCGGGCCTCCCGCCCGATCATCTTGCCGCCGGCCTCGGCCACACGCGGGTCCCAGCTGGCGGCCGTGGCCAGCGACGAGGGCAGTGAGGTGCGCTCCAGGTTGGGATTGCGCACGCCGATGGACGCGTCGGCCTGGTGCTGGGCCGGTAGCCCCAAGTGCTCGATGCCGGGGATGTAGCCGGCCGAACCCGGAATCACCGTGGCGATGACCTCCTTGGTGTTGACGCCGGGGATCACGGCGCTGTCCACCTGCGCCAGCTGATCGCCCGAGGCGTAGCCGAACACCAGCAGCAGCTTCTCATCCAGCGTCATCGCCTTCAGCAGCAACTCGGTGCGCTGCGCGGCGCTCTTGGCCTTGTCCGTCCAGGGCTGGGCATCGGCGGCGAGCAGGGGCTGCGCGGCGGCGCAGAGGGCCAGCGCTACGGCCGTGGCCACCAGGGAGGCATGCATTGATTTCATGGCGAAAGGCGCATTGCGGCCGGGGTGGAATCGGTTCCAGCATCGCAGCGGTGGGGCGGACTCTACCTGGATAGCCCGGTAGGTTAATGGGGTGAACGCAGTGAACCCCCAACGCATGCCGGCAGCACGCCGTGGCGCATCGGTTGGGCCCTCACAATTGCCGCCAATAACTAACTATAGGGAGACACGGCATGCCTCACGCCCGGGTAGCACAGCCTTTTTCCGCACGGATGCTCGCCGCCTGCGCGCTGGCCATGACCTCATTGCTTGCCAGCGCGGCAGAGCCCGCCGCGCGGGTGCTCGCCTTCAGCCCGCAGGGGCAGGTGCCGGGTGCGGAGCAGGTCCGGGCCACCTTCAGCGAGCCCATGGTGCCCATGGGCAAGGTGGCCGCGCCGGGGCCGTTCGAGGTGGACTGCGGGCTGGCCGGCGAGGCGCACTGGGTAGATGACCGCACGTGGGTGATGGACCTGAAGGACCAGGCGCGTGACGGCCGGGCCTGCGAGTTCCGCGTCAAGCCGGCGCTGAAGTCCCTGGCCGGGCATGCCGTGGGCGAGCCGCTTGCGTTCCGCTTCCAGCTGCCGGCGTTGACCGATGAGATGAAGCGCTACGTCGCGAACGTTGTTCCCCACCACGGCGCGGCCTGGGTCGCGGAGGACCAGGTCTTTCTGCTGCGCTACACCCATCCCCTGGGCGGCACCCCGACAGACGTTCGCTGCGAGGCGCCGGGCCAGCCCGAGGCCCCGGCCATCCACCTGCCGACCGAGGTTCGCGACGGGCTGAAGCAGCAGGCCAGCTGGATGTGGGAGGCGCCCGACCGCCTGGAGGCGGTGCGCTGCCCCTTTGCGCTGGCGCCCGGGAGGCCTGTCACGCTGCGGCTGGTGCGCCCGACCTTGAAGCCCCATGAGCTGAGCTTCACGGCTCGCGCGCTGCCGGCCGTGACCGTGGCGTGCAGCCGCCTGCAGCCCGACGGCGACTGTGCCGCCAACTTCCCCATCGCCCTGGAGTTCAACGCGGCGATGCCTGAAGCTCTGCTTCGCGAGATCCGCCTGGACGTGGGGCAGGGCCCGCGCCCCGGCACGGTGAAGGTCCAGCCGGCCACGCTGACTTCCGGTGCCAGCAGCACGGTCACTTTCGAAGGCGGTTTCCAGCCCCGCGCCGAGTACCGGATCCGCTGGCCGGACCAGGACTTCGTGGACGACGCGGGCCGCAAGCTGGCGCGTGACCGCCGGCCCGCCAGCATCAAGACGCTGCCCGCGCTGGGGCTGGCGTACCTTCCGGTGCCGACGGTGTCGATCCGGCCGCTTCGGGCCGACAACACGGTGCCGGTCTTCCTCCAGGGGGCGGCCACCCGGCCTGCCGTGCGCGCCAAGGTCATCGGCGCGGGCGACGGCGACGAGGCGGCAGACCAGCTCATCCTGCGGTGGATGGGGCTGCTCGGCGCCGGTGAGGGCCCGCACCACTACTTCTCGATGCCCGACGCCTGGCGCCCGCGTGGGCGGGTCGATGCGCCCCTGCTGGGTGACGCCGCCGCCATCCCGTTGCAGGCCGTGGAGGCTGCGGTCTCTCCCGAGGCCCGCCGTGGGCGGGTGGCGCTCAAGGGCGCGGGCCTGCATCTGCTGGAACTGCAGGCGTTCGCCGTCCAGGGCGATGCCGTCCCCGCGTACGACAGCGTGGCCGTGTTGCTGACGCGGTTGGCCGTGCACTTGAAGGTTGCCGAGACCAACAGCGCCGTGTGGGTGACGCAGCTGGAC
>NZ_JBFULE010000258.1:0-6640 GCF_056400485.1 Roseateles sp. P5_B10 | reverse complement strand
CCCTCGGGCTGCTGCTGCTGGCGCGCGCGGCGCAGGCCGACCTGATGCTGTTCCCGACGCGCATCGTCTTCGACAAGCAGCAGCGCGCCGCCCAGGTCGAGCTGATGAACCAGGGCAAGACGCCCGAGACCTATCGCATCAACCTCGTCAACCGCCGCATGGGCCCGAATGGCGAGTTCATCGCCATCGACGCGCCCGGCCCCGGCGAGCAATTCGCCGATGCCATGCTGCGCTACTCGCCACGCCAGGTCACCATCCCGCCCGGCGGCTCACAGATCGTGCGCATCCTGCTGCGCAAGCCCGATGAGCTGGCCATTGGCGAATACCGCTCGCATCTGCAGTTCGACCGCGTGGCCGAGGCCAGCGGCAACAGCAGCGTCGAGGACGTGGCCAAGCGCGAGGGCAAGGACGTTGGCATCGTCATCCAGGCCCTCGTCGGCGCCTCCATCCCGGTCATCGTTCGCCAGGGCGAGACGCATGCCAGGGCCGAGCTTTCCGACCTCGCCCTGCAGCCGGGCTCGGCAACCGGCCCCGGCACGCTGTCCTTCCAGATGAAGCGCGAAGGCAACCGCTCCCTCTATGGCGACCTGCTCGCCACCTTCACGACCACGGCCGGCGTCACCTTCGAGGTGGCGCGCGCCGGCGGCGTGGCCGTCTACGTGCCCAACGCGGCCCGGCGTGTGCAGTTGCCGCTGCAGCTGCCCTCCGGCAACGCCCTGCCCGCCGGCACGCTGAAGCTCGCCCTGCGCGAGCGGCCCGAGGCCGGCGGTAAGCTGCTGGCCGAGACCAGCCTCGCCCTTCCCTGACGGACCGGCGCCCGCCGCTCGGCGCCATGGCTCCGCTCCGCATCCTCCAGCGCGTCGCCGCCGCAGCCCTGCTGGTTGCGCCGTTGCTGCTGGCCCATGCCGCGCCCGACGACGYGCCGAAGCCGCTGCGCCAGCTCGAGGTGCAGCTCGATGGCCGCACGCTGGCCGAGCCGCTCGACGCCTACCAGACCGACTACCAGGTGCTGCTGCCGCTTGGGGCCGTCTCCAAGCTGCTCGGGCTGGACCTGCGCGTGCAGACCGCATCGGGCCGCGCCGCCGGCACACTGCCGGGCTCGGGCGAGCCCTTCTGCCTGGACCTGATCGACTCGACCATTCGCATCGGCGAACGGCGCCAGTCCTTCGAGCCGCGGCTGGCCCAGGGCATTGGCGGCGACATCTATGTGTCGACGCAGCTGCTGGCCCGCTGGCTGAGCCTGGAACTGGCCGTGGACCTGCCGCACTGGCAGCTGCGCCTGCGCGCGCGCGACAGCGTCGCCGCCCTGCCGCCAACGCCACCCTCCCGGCCGTCCCTGCCAACAGGCCCGCGCCGCATCGACGAGACCAACCTGCTGGTGCTGGAGGTGGTGCTGGATGGCCAGGTGGTGTCCGACAGCCTGGCCGCCTACCAGGACGGCACGCAGACCCTGCTGCCGCTGGGTGAGCTGTCGCGCCTGCTGATGCTGGCCGTCCAGGTGAAGCCCGACCGCGGCAGCGCCGACGGCCGGCTGCCCGGCGAGCGCGGCTTTGCGCTGAACCTGGCCGAGTCCCTGGTCAGCCTCGGCGGCCGTGAACAGAACTTCGAGCCCCGCCTGGCCGGCGTCGTCGGCGACRACATCTATGTGTCGCGCCAGTTGCTGACGCGCTGGCTGCCGATGGACCTGCAGGTCGACCTCGCGACCCTCAAGCTCAAGGTCGTGCCGCGCGAGAAGCTGCCGCTGCAGGAAAGGCTGGAGCGCGAGCGCCTGGCCGCGGCCCTGGCTGGCCTGCAACCCGCCGAACGGCCGAACTACCCCTATGCACGCTCCACACCCGGCTTGGTCGACGTGCCCTCCATCGACCAATCCTTCGGCGCCGACGCGCGCCGCGGCAAGAACTCGCGCCAGTACAAGGCGGCCTACACGGCCTACATCACCAGCGACCTGCTCGGCATGGAAGGCTCCGCCTATGTACTCAAGACCCACGACAAGGCCACGCCCGACCTGCGCCTGACGCTGGCCCGCAACGACCCCGATGCCGGCCTGCTCGGGCCGCTGCGGGCGCGCTCCGTCGCCCTGGGCAACCTGGCTTTGCCCAGCGTGCGCAACGTCATGCAGGGCAGCGCCAAGGGCAATGGTGTGTCGGTCAGCAACCGGCCGCTGGACCAGCCCAACAGCTTCGACCGACACAGCCTGCGCGGCGACCTGCCGCCGGGCTGGGACGTGACGCTGTACTACAACGACCAGTTGCTGGGCTACCAGTCCTCGCGTGCCGACGGCCGTTACGCCTTCGATGACCTGCCGCTGTCCTTCGGCGCCAACGAGTTCCGCCTCGTCTTCCACGGTCCGCTGGGGCAGTTGCGCGTGGAGAAGCAGAGCTTCCTGCTCGACCAGGCCAGCGTGAAGCCCGGCGAGGTGTTCTACACGCTGGCCTCGCAGGTCGCCGACGACGGCTCGGTGCGCAGCGTCGCCCAGGCCGACATCGGTATCGGCAAGAAGCTGACCGGCAAGGTCGGCCTGGTGCGCCGCCCGCGCCTGGTGGCCGGCGTCGTCGCCGAGGCGCTGGACTATGGCCAGCTCGGCCTGCTGGCCTATCTCGACTCGATGATCCTCAGCTCGCAGCTCACCGCCATGCGCGGCGGCGGCGCCCTGGGTGAGCTGGGCATGAAGACGCGCCTGGGCGGCTTCGCGCTGGACCTGCTGCACACCCAGCGTCAGGGCGGCTTCATCAACGACCAGTTCGCCGACGTGGCCGGCGGCGTGCGCCAGCGCCAGGAGCTGCGGCTGCAGGGTGGCGTGCGCCTGGGCGGCCTGCCGCGCCTGGTCATCGACTTCAACGCCGTGCGCAATGCGCTGGACCAGGGACCGTCCAATGTCCAGCTCGGCCTGCGCACCTCGCTCATGCTGTGGGGCACGGCCCTGTCCAACAGCCTGCGCTGGCAGCGCAGCGGTGATTTCACGACCACCGACGGCGCGCTGCAGCTGAGCCGACGCGTGGCCGACGTCGGCCTGAACGCCCAGCTCATGTACCGGCTGCAGCCCGGTGCCAGCCTGCAGGCCGTCGCCATCAGCGCCGACCGCAACCTCGCCGACGGCTACCAGATCAACGCCGGCCTGCTGCGCAGCATGGACTCGGGGCTGACGCTGGTGTCGGGCGGCCTGGCCAAGAACCTCGGCAGCTTCGGCTTGGCCGTCAGCGCGAGTTATTCCAGCCAGCATGAACTGGCCATGGGCCTGCAGCTCTTCGTGGCGCTGGACMGCGACCCGCGCAGCGGTCGCTGGCAGCTCGACGGCCAGCCGCTTGCCGGCAGCGGCGCCGTGTCGGCGCGCGCTTTTGTCGACCGCAACATGAACGGCATCCGCGACCCCGGCGAGGACTTCGTGGCCAATGCCGGCTTCCTGCTCAACGGCGGCGGCCGCCACCCGCGACTGACCGACACCGGCGGCGTCGCGCTGCTGAACCGCCTGGCGCCAGGCCGTTATGCCGACATCGCGCTCGACCCCGCCACGCTCGAGGACCCGCAGTGGAAGCCGCTGACACCCGGCGTGCGCGTGCTGCCGCGGCCCGGGCGTGTGGAGCAACTGGAGTTCCCGGTCGTGCTGAGCTCCGAGGTCGAAGGCACCATCTATCTGGTCGAGGCCGGCGGCAAGAAACGCGGCATCGGCGACGCCCAAGTGGAACTGGTCAACGGCAAGGACGAGGTCATCGCCACGACCACCAGTTCGGCCGACGGCTACTACCTCTTCCACCAGGTCACGCCCGGCGCACTGCGGCTGCGCATTGCGCCCGAACAGGCGGCCAAGCTCAAGCTCAAGGGCAAGCTGGAACGCGGGCTGGACGTGCCGGCCAATGGGGACTTCCTCAGCGGCGAGGATCTGGAACTCAGACTCTGAGGCAGCGCTCGGCGAACTCGAAGTCCTCGGGCCAGGTCACCTTGAAGTTGGCCATCGACGCGCGCACCAGGCGCGGCGAGAGGCCCAGGGCTTCGACGGCGCTGGCCTCGTCCGTCGCAGCCGCACCGATCGCCGTCAGCGCGCGCTCGACAAGTCCAAGGCGGAACATCTGCGGCGTCTGCGCAGCCCATTTGTCGCGGCGGTCGACGGTGGCCGTGACGCGTCCGTCGGCGTCGCCGGCCTTCAGCGTATCGGCGATGGGCTGGGCGAGCAGGCCGCCGACGGCGTCGTGCTCGCAGGCATCGATCAGCGCATCGACCCAGTCCGGGCGCAGCAGGCAGCGGGCGGCGTCATGCACCAGCACCCAGTCGTTGTCGGTCGCACCACGTCGCCTCAGTTCGGCCAGGCCACCGAGCACGCTCTCGGCGCGGCTTGCGCCACCCACGCGAGCAACCCAGCCAGCGTAGCCAGGTACAGCGGTTTCGAAGCGATCGTCGCCAGGTGACAAGACAACCAGCGTCTGCGCCAGCCGGGGCACGGCCGCGAGCGCAGCCAGCGTGTGCGCCAGCATCGGGCGACCGGCGATGGGCACGTATTGCTTGGGGCCGGCGGCGCCTGAGCGCTCGCCAATACCAGCGGCTGGAACGAGGGCGAACAAGCGGGGATCAGTCATCCCCGCCATTCTCAGCCCGGCTGCGGGACCAAGGCTCAGTCGTCGTGCCCGGGGTTCTGGCGCGCCAGGCGGCGCAGCAGCCCCGGCCAGGCCAGCTCGGCCCCGGAGCCGCGCATGACCTTGTCGCTCTGAGCGCGGATGCCGGCCAGGATCTGCTGCGGGATGCGGATCAGCTCGCCGCCGCCAGCCTGGGCCGCGATCTGGATCTCGCAGGCGCGCTGCAGCATGAACATCTTCAGGAAGGTGTCGGCCGCACTGCGGCCCAGGGTCAGCAGGCCGTGGTTGCGCAGCATCATCAGCGAGGTGTTGCCGAGGTCGGCGACCAGGCGGACCTTCTCGTCGGGGTTCAGCGCCACGCCTTCGTAGCCGTGATAGCTCAAGCTGGCCAGCGGGAACAGGCTGTGCTGCGAGATCGGCAGCAGGCCTTCGCGCTGCGTGCTGACCGCCACGCCGGCCACCGTGTGCAGATGCATGACGAACTTCGCGTCCTCGCGGGCCTCATGCACGGCGCTGTGGATGATGAAGCCGGCCGGGTTGACGTTGTAGTCGCTGGGCGCGACCTTCTCACCGGCCTGATCCACTTTGACGAGGCTGCTGGCCGTGATCTCTTCGAACATCATCCCGTAGGGGTTGATGAGGAAGTGATGCTCGGGGCCGGGCACGCGGGCCGAGATGTGGGTGAAGATCAGGTCGTCCCAACCGTGCAGGGCCGCCAGGCGATAGAGGGCGGCGAGGTCGCAGCGGACGGCCCATTCTTCGGGGGCGCAGTTCTCGGGCTTGGCCATGGTGTCTCCTCGTGAAAAGGGTCGATCCAGCATAGCGCCGACAATCGCGGGCTGTTGTCACCTCCGTTCCCATGCTGATTGCCGACCTCCGCCAGCGCCTGCGTGCGCTCGGCGCCAACCCCGACCACGAAAGCCGCGTGCTGCGCCACTGGCTGCACGGCCTGCCGCTGGATGGCGGCAAGCGGCCGCTGCAGGGCTTCCTGCCCAAGGCGGTCATGGCGGTGCTGCCGGGGCTGATGGCGGAGCTGGACAGCCTCGTCACGCTGCGCAGCGAGCACGCCGGCAGCGATGGCGAGTCGGCTCGGCTGTTGTTGGGCCTCAACGATGGCCAGACCGTGGAGACCGTGCTGCTGCCGCGCGACGGCGTCTGCGTGTCCAGCCAGGTGGGCTGCGCCGTGGGCTGCCGCTTCTGCATGACGGGCGTGGACGGGCTGATCCGCCAGGTCGGCAGTGCCGAGATCGTGGCCCAGGTGGTGCTGGCCCGGCGCAAGAACCTCAAGCTGCGCAAGGTCKTCTTCATGGGCATGGGCGAACCCTCGCACAACCTGGCCAATGTGCTGGACGCCATCACGCTGCTGGGCCGCGAGGGAGGCTTCGCGCACAAGCAGCTGGTGTTCTCGACGGTGGGCGATGAGCGCGCCTTCGCCGCGCTGAACGAGGCCGAGGTGAAGCCGGCCCTGGCGCTGTCCCTGCACACGACCGACGCCGCCAAGCGCGCCGAGCTGCTGCCGCGCGCACCACGGCTCACGCCCGAGGAACTCGTCGAGGCGGCCGACGCCTATGCGCGATCCAGCGGTTATCCCATCCAGTACCAGTGGACGCTGCTGGACGGCGTCAACGACGGGCCCGAGGAGCTGGAYGGCATCGTGCGCCTGCTCAAGGGCCGCTATGGCCTGTTGAACATGATCCCCTTCAACAGCGCCGAAGGCCTGCCCTTCACGCGACCGAGCTGGGAACGCGCGCGGGCCATTGCCGCCGAGCTGTCTAGCCGCGGCGTGCTGACCAAGCTGCGCGACTCGGCCGGCCAGGACGTGGAAGGTGGCTGCGGCCAGTTGCGTGCCCGCGAGGCGGTGGGCCGGCCCGCGCGGGTCGTGAGGATTCACGCCTGAGGGTATCCGTCAGGCCGGGTAYGGTCGGTTCCACAAGCAGAATCGCGGCGCCGCAGCAGCCTCGCTGCGAGAAGAATGCCTTTTGGAGAAGACATGACTCAGCTTCAGACGCTGGCCAGCCACGCCCGCATGGCCGCGTTGATCGCCGGCACGGCCCTGTGCCYGCAAGCCACGGCCG
>NZ_JBFULE010000257.1:0-6644 GCF_056400485.1 Roseateles sp. P5_B10 | reverse complement strand
GCCGTGCTGCGCGCCGCCACGGCTTTGCTCGCCGATGCGCAGCCGGCCGAGGCCCGGGAGCTGGTGATCGACCCTCTGGTGGACGGTGTGACCGGGCTTCAATCGAATGCCACGCAGACGCTGGGCGCGCAACTGGTCAAGCTGATCGGCCAGCAGTACCCGCGCTACAACGTCAAGCCGTTCAACCCGGTCAACGTCGTGCGCGGGCCGCTGATCCTGACCGGGACCTTCACCGGCGTGAATGCCGAGCGCAAGAGCGAGGGCAGGCGCGAAGCCTTCCGGATCTGCCTGGCCCTGGCGGACCTGAAGACCGGCAAGCTGGTCAGCAAAGGCCTGGCCTTCGCGCTGCCCGAGGGCGTAGACACGACGCCGTTGCCGCTGTTCGCCGATTCACCGGCTTGGGCGCCGGACGATGCCACCACCGGCTATGTGCGCACCTGTCAAGGCACCAAGCCCGGCGACGCCATCCACCCGCTGTACATCGACCGCATCGTGACGGCTGCGACCATCGCTGAGGCCAGCGAGGCCTATGCCGCCAAGCGCTATGCGCAAGCCGCCACGCTGTTCGAGACGGCGCTGGCCAGCCCCGGCGGCAACCAGTTGCGCGTGCACACCGGGCTGTACCTCACGCGGATGCGGCTCGGCCAGCGGTCGGCGGCGGCCAAGGCCTTCGGCGACATCGTCGAGCAAGGGCTCGACCAGAAGCGGCTGGGCGTGAAGGTGCTGTTCAAGCCCGGCACCGCGGCGATCTGGTCGCCGCCGGGCACCACGGCGTTGCCTTATGCGATGTGGATGGGCGAGATCGGCCGCCGTGCTGCGGCGCGGCCGAGTTGCCTGGACGTGGTCGGCCACACGAGCGCAAGCGGCGCCGAGCCGGTGAACGAAAGGATTTCGCTGATGCGCGCGGAGATGGTCGCGGGCGAGTTGAAGCGGGTGGCACCCAAGCTGACGCCGCGACTGGCCAGCAGTGGCGTCGGCTCCAGGCAGGCGCTGATCGGCAACGGCCGCGACGACCTGTCCGACGCGCTCGACCGGCGGGTCGAGTTCCTCGTCCACGGCTGTTGAACTCTCGGCTGCCGAGCCGCCACTTCAGATGGCAAAGGCCCACTCGCGGAACTCGGCATGGCGCGGCCGCTGCTCGGCAGCGGCGCGCGCCCGGGCCGCTTCGATCCAGCTCTTGGCCAGCGGCAGGGGCCCGAAGCCGGCCTCGGCATTGATGTGCCCGACCGGGCCGAGATTGCTGTAACTCGCTCCCCAACGGTGCGCCCAACGCGCGGCGCTGGCGGCGCTCATCCACGGGTCAGTGCTGCTGGCGATCAGCCGCGAGCGGCGCGGCAGGCGATGGTGGGGCAGCGACTCGGCGATGCCGAACTTGTCAGGCTCGGCCGGGGCAACGAAAAGGGCCTCGCGAATGGGGGAGTCAGGGTGGTCAGCCAGGTGGCGCGCCAGCGCCAGGCAGCCGAAGCTGTGGGCCACGGCCAGCCATTCCCCTTCACCCGCCACTTCCAGCGTGCGCTGAATGCGCTCGGCCCAGCGCTCCAACTCGGGTTTGCTCGGGTCGCGCTGCGTGACGCGGCGGGCGTCGCGGTACTGCCCCTGCAGCCAGGTTTGCCAATGCGCCGAGCCGCTGTCGTTCAGGCCCGGGATGATGAGAACGCGCGGCGGCTGGTAGGCCATGGCTTACAGCGTCGCGATCGACACTTCGGTGGACTTGACCAGGGCGACGACCTCGCGGCCGACCTCCAGGCCCAGGTCCTTGACCGAGCGTGTCGTGATGACCGAAGTGACGATGTCGCCGTTGCGGGTGAGGACGTCGACCTCGGAGACGACCGGGCCTTCGATGATTTCCTTGATCGTGCCGCGGAACTGGTTGCGCACGTTGATGGCGGTGATGCTCATTGGGTGTTCCTTGAACAGTGGAACCCCCAGTGTGGTCAGCGCCCTGCGATCAAGGAAGGAAGCAATGCGCAGCAGCGCATGCGCGGGCCGAATATGCCAGCCGGGTGCGGCGCGGCTCAGCGGGCCTTGGCCGGGCGCGCGGGCTTGGCTGGCGTTTCGGGCAGCAGCGCTGAGCAATCGGTGACCAGGCCGTCGAGTGAAGGGTGATCGATGCAGTCCTCGTAATCGGCCCGGGTCGGACGCAGCTTCCCGGCTGCGGGCGGATCGAACCGCAGCGCCGTGTCGTTTCGGCGTTTGGCGGCACTGGCAGCGGACTCGGGCACGACAGCCGATGCAGGGCGCGGAAGCCCACAGGCGTGAGCAGGCCGGGTGAGGTGGTAGACGCCGAGGACGGCGAGGGCGGCGAGGCCGATCAGGCGGCGCTGCAGGGCGGGGATGGGCATGGCGGGCTCCTGGCAGGGCCCGCCGGCGGACTTCGTCGACGCTGACCCTTGCCTGGAYGGACGCAAACCCGACCAGCAAGCGGACAGCCGGCGGGGGTGACCCCCTAGATGCCCGCGCCGGCCTCGAACAGACTCAACCGTGCCGCGCTCAGCTTCACGCGCTGCCCGCCTTGCAGCCGCAACGTGTCCGCCTCCTCGCGCGTCAGCTCTGCCTCCAGCGGCTGGCCATCCGGGCCGATCAGCTCGACACGCGCGCTCGCGCCGAAGGACAGCACGCGCTCCACGGTGGCCGACAAGCCGTGCGCCGACTCGTCGGTCAGGATCTGCAGTTCATGCGGCCGTGCATAGGCCTGCACTTCGCCGTCACCATGCGCGCCCTGGTGCGGCAACTGGTGCTCRCCCATGTGCAGCACACCGCCGCGTGAGTGGCCGACGAAGCGGTTGACCGCGCCAAGGAAACCGTAGACGAAAGGCGTGGCTGGGCGCTCGTAGACCTCCTGCGGCGTGCCAACCTGCTCGACGCGGCCGTGGTCCATCAGCACGATGCGGTCGGCGACTTCCAGGGCTTCATCCTGATCGTGCGTGACGAAGATGCTGGTGATGTGCAGCTCGTCGTGCAGGCGGCGCAGCCAGCGGCGCAGTTCCTTGCGCACCTTGGCGTCGAGCGCGCCGAAGGGTTCGTCCAGCAGCAGCACGCGCGGCTCCACGGCCAGAGCGCGGGCCAGGGCGATGCGCTGGCGCTGGCCGCCCGAGAGCTGAGGCGGGAAGCGGTCGCCCAGCCAGTCCAGCTGCACGAGCTTGAGCAGCTCGGTCACGCGTTTCCTGATCTCGGTCTCGGGCAGGCGCTGCTTCCTGGGCTTCACGCGCAGGCCGAACGCGACGTTGTCGAACACCGTCATGTGGCGGAACAGCGCGTAATGCTGGAACACGAAGCCGACCTGGCGCTCGCGCACATGCGTGTCGGAAGCGTCCTGGCCGTCCAGCAGCACGCGCCCGCGGTCGGCCTGCTCCAGACCAGCAATGATGCGCAGCAGCGTCGTCTTGCCGCAGCCCGACGGGCCGAGCAGAGCCACCAGCTCGCCGGTCGGGAATTCCAGCGACACGTCACCCAAGGCGGTGAAGTTGCCGAAGCTCTTGTGGATGTTCTGAACCTGGATACCCATCATTCGCTCCCGTGCGACGACTGGCTGGCGCGCCACTCGATGAATTGCTTGATCACCAGTGTCACCAGCGCCAACAGCGCGAGCAGTGAGGCCACGGCGAAGGCGGCCGCGAACTGGTATTCGTTGTAGAGGATCTCGACGTGCAGCGGCAGCGTGTTGGTCAGGCCGCGGATGTGGCCAGAGACGACCGACACCGCGCCGAACTCGCCCATGGCGCGTGCRTTGCAAAGGATGACGCCGTACAGCAGGCCCCATTTGATGTTGGGCAGCGTGACGCGGCGGAAGGTCTGCCAGCCGCTGGCGCCGAGCACGGTCGCGGCTTCCTCCTCGTCCTTGCCTTGCGCCTGCATCAGCGGGATCAGCTCGCGGGCGACGAAGGGGAAGGTCACGAAGACGGTCGCCAGCACGATGCCAGGCACGGCGAAGATGATCTTCACGTCGTGAGCCTGCAGCCAGGGGCCGAACCAGCCCTGGGCGCCGAAGATCAGCACATACATCAGGCCGGCCACGACGGGTGAGACCGAGAAGGGCAGGTCGATCAACGTGATCAGCAGCTGCTTGCCGCGGAACTCATGCTTGGCGATCAGCCACGACGCGCTCAGGCCGAACACCAGGTTCAACGGCACCGCGATGGCCGTGGCGATCAGCGTCAGTTTGATGGCGGAGAAGGTTTCCTCTTCGGCGATGGACGCGAAGTACACCTCCCAGCCCTTGCGCAGCGCCTCAGTGAACACGGCCACCAGCGGCAGCAGCAGGAAGACGGCGAAGAAGGTCAGGCCCAGCGCCAGCAGCGTGAAACGCACCACAGGCGATTCGCGCGTGGCCGGGTTGTCCTGGTACTTGGCGCGAGCACGCGGTGGTGCGAGGTGCAAAGCCGTGCTCATCGCTTTCCTCCCCGGCGCGAACTCCAGGCCTGCAGGCCGTTGATGGCCAGCAGCAGCACAAAGCTGACGATCAGCATGACGGCCGCGATCGCCGTGGCGCCCACGTAGTCGTACTGCTCCAGCTTGGCAATGATCATCAGCGGCGTGATCTCGCTGACCATGGGGATGTTGCCGGCGATGAAGATGACCGAGCCGTACTCGCCGACGGCGCGCGCAAAGGCCAGCGCGAAGCCGGTCAGCAAGGCGGGCAGCAGCGTGGGCAACACGACATAGCGGAAGGTCGTCCAGCGCTGGGCGCCGAGTGATGCCGCGGCTTCTTCCAACTCGGTCTCCATGTCCTCCAGCACCGGCTGCACCGTGCGCACGATGAAGGGCAGGCCGATGAAGATCAGCGCCAGCAGGATGCCCAGCGGCGTGAAGGCGATCTTGATGTCGTACTTGGCGAAGAGGGCGCCGACCCAGCCGTTGGGTGCGTACAGCGCCGTCAAGGCGATGCCGGCGACGGCCGTGGGCAGGGCGAAGGGCAGGTCGATCAGCGCATCGACCAGCTTCTTGCCCGGGAACTCATAGCGCACGATGCACCAGGCCAGGATGAGGCCGAAGAAGAGGTTGATGAGCGCGGCCAGCAGCGAGGCGCCGAAGCTGAGCTTGTAGGACGCCATCACGCGCGGCGCGGTGGCGGCGGCCCAGAAAGCATCGAAGCCGTGGCCCGAGGACTTCAGGAACACCGCGGCCAGCGGCACCAGCACGATCAGCGACAGGTAGAACAACGTGAAGCCCAGCGTCGGCGCGAAGCCGGGCAGCACGCGGCGGCGTGCCGAGAGAAACAAGGCCATCAGCGTTTGATCCCGGCCATGACTTGGTCGAACGAGCCACCGTCGGCAAAGTGGGTCTTGCTGACCTTGGCCCAGCCGCCCAGCGTCTGGTCGACGGTGAAGAGCTTGATGTTGGCGAAGCGTTGTGCGTGCTTCTTGAAGATGGCCGGGTCGCGCGGACGGAAGTTGTTCTTGGCGATGATTTCCTGGCCTTCCGGGCTCCAGTGGAAGTCGAGGTAGGCCTTGGCCAGTGCCGCGCTGCCTTTCTTGGCCGCGACCTTGTCGACGATGGCCACCGGCGCGTCGGTCTCGATGGAGATGCTGGGGTTGACCTGCTCGAACTGGCCCTTGCCGAACTCGTTCTCGATCAGTTCGACCTCGGCCTCGAAAGTGACGAGCACGTCACCGATGCCGCGCTGCGTGAAGGTCGTCGTTGCGCCGCGGCCGCCACCGTCCAGTACCGGCACATTGGTCAGCACCTTGGTCACCAGCTCCTTGGCCTGGGCCTCGCTGCCGCCAGTGGCGATGACGCTGCCCCAGATGGCCAGATAGCTGTAGCGGCCGTTGCCGGTGACCTTGGGGTTGGGGATGATGACCTGCACGCCAGGGCGGGCCAGGTCGCTCCAGTCCTTGATGCCCTTGGGGTTGCCCTTGCGCACGAGGAAGGTCATCGTCGACGAATAGGGCGCCGCGTTGTTCGGGAAGCGGCTGCGCCAGTCGGCCGGCGTCAGCCCGGCGCTGGCGAGTTGGTCCACGTCGGTGGCCTGGTTCATCGTCACGACGTCGGCCTCCAGGCCGCCGATGACGGCGCCGATCTGCTTGCTGGAGCCGCCGTGGCTCTGGTTGACGGTCACGGCCTGGCCCTTGGCCTTCTGCGCGGCAACGAAGGCCGGGTTGATCTGCTTGTAGAGCTCGCGSGMGACGTCGTAGGAGACATTGAGCAGCGTCGCGTCCGAGGCCAAGGCGGGCAGGGCGGCCGTGGCTGCAATCAGCGCGACCAGGGCACGGCGGGTGGGCAGGAAAGGGGGCATGACTGGGCCGTCGGGTGAACGAAAGCCGAGAGGGTGCCCAAAGTCTCTTATTCGCGGAAGGACAGTTTTCTTATTTCCTTATTCGTTCCAAGGCATTGAGTGGCGCGCTGCTTGCTAATCTCATGAGCATGCCGTTTGCCCTTGACCACCCCTCGACCGCCTCGCTGCTGCTGGAAAGCACGGGTGAAGGCATCTTCGGCATCGACATGGCCGGCTGCTGCACCTTCGTCAACCGTGCCGCCTGCGAGGCTCTGGGCTGGCGCACGGAACAGGTGCTGGGCCGCAACATGCATGAGCTGATCCACCACTCGCGAGAAAGTGGTGCCCACTATCCGGAGTGCGACTGCCCGATCTTCAATGCTTTTCGCCGCGGCGAGCCCTGCCGCATCGACGACGAGGTGCTGTGGCG
>NZ_JBFULE010000256.1:0-6666 GCF_056400485.1 Roseateles sp. P5_B10 | reverse complement strand
TCAACACGCTGCTCGCGTTCGACGCGGGTCTCATGCAGGGCGCCGGCCAGGGCTTTGTAGGCCTGCGGCTGCAGGAAGCGGAATGCCAGGTCCTCCAGCTCCCACTTGATCTGCCAGATTCCCAGGCGATTGGCCAGCGGCGCGAACACCGCCTGGGACTCGGCCGCCAGGTCCTGCGGGCAAGGCTGCTTGCTGGCTGCGTACCAACGCAGCGTCTGCAGYCGTGAGGCCAGGCGCAACAGCACGACGCGCAGGTCGCGCGAGAAGGCCAGCAGCATCTTGCGCACGCGCTCGGTCTGTTCGGCGCGCAGGTCGTGCTTCCTGTCGGCCGGCAACTTGGCGTCGCGCGTGGTGCGCTGCAGCTGCACGAGGCGGCGCGTGTGCGTGACGAGGCTGGCATAGCTGTCGCCGAAGGCCTTGGCGACGACCTCCTCCGGCTTGCTGAGGAAGTCAGCCGCATAGACCAGATAGGCCGCGGCCTGCAGCTCCTGTGCGCTGCCCACGGCGCGCAGGATGGCCGCCACGCCGTCGGCGTGAGACAGCGCGTTCTCGCCGGTGTCCAGCAACTCGCCGGCCAGCAGCGGCTCGGCAACGGCGCGGGCACGAACGACCTCGGCATTGGAATGTTCGGCGCCCGCATCCAGCAGCGCGACGATGGGCGCCGTCGCGGCGCCCTCGGGCATCAAGCCGGTCTTCATGAACTGAGGAAATCCCTCACGACGGCAATCTGGTTGGCATGAATCAACGTGGGCGCATGGCCGATGCCGGGCAACTCGACCAGGCGAGCGCTCGGGCCGCGTTGCGTCATGGCGCGCGCCGTCTCGGCACTGAGCAGGTCGGACTCCGCGCCGCGGATCAAGAGCGTCGGGCAGCTCAGCTGGTCATAGGCCGCCCAGAGTGCAGCCTCGCCCGCGGCCACCAGCTCGGGCGTCACGGCCGTGAAGGACAGCGCGATGGCCGGGTCGTAATGCGATTTCCACTCGCCACCCTCCTGGCGGAACAGTGGCTCGGACAGGGCCAGCCATTCCTCGTCGGTGTGCGGGCCGAAGCCCTCGGAGATGCTGCGCAGATAGGCCGCGCCCTCTTCCAGCGATTTGAAACGCATCGCCTTGCCGAGATAGCTGCCGATGCGCTGCAGGGCCTCGATGCGGATGGCCGGGCCGACGTCATTGAGCACCAGGCGGCGGATCGGGCTCGCCAACCCGTCGGGCCGCGGCAACGAAGCCAGGCCCAGGCCGATCAAGCCGCCCATGGAGGTACCGACCCAGTCGACCTGCTCGACATCCAGCCGCGCCAGCAGCGCCACCATGTCGGAGACATAACTCGGAATCTGATAGCCAGCGGGCTGGCGCAACCAGTCGGAGCGGCCGCGGCCGACGACATCGGGGCAGATGACGCGATAGCGGTCGCTCACGGCGCGAGCCAGGGCGTCGAAGTCCCGCCCCTGCCGTGACAGGCCATGCACGCAGACCAGTACCGGTGCGTCGGCGCTCGGGCCGGCCCACTCCCAATAAGCCATCCGGTGCAGGCCGGTGCTGTCCAGGCAATTGACGAAGCGCAGTTGGGGCTGGGTCATGATGCAATCCTTTGAGTCATCCTAGCAACCAAGAAGGACCCTCCATGTTGAAAGGCAAGACCGCCCTCGTCACGGGCTCCACCAGCGGCATCGGCCTGGGCGTGGCCCTCGCGCTCGCGCGCCAGGGCGCCAACCTGATCCTGAACGGCTTCGGCGACGTAGAAGGCCCCAAGGCCGAGGTCGCGGCGCTGGGCGTCAAGGTGGGCTATCACGGCGCCGACATGAGCAAGCCGGCCGACATCGCGGCCATGGTGGCCTATGCCGACGCCGAGTTCGGCGGCATCGACATCCTCGTCAACAACGCCGGCATCCAGCATGTCGCGCCGGTGCAGGACTTCCCCGTAGAGAAGTGGGACGCCATCATCGCGATCAACCTCACCTCCGCCTTCCACACGACGCGCCTGGCGCTGCCCGGCATGCTGAAGAAGAACTGGGGCCGCATCATCAATATGGCCTCGGCCCACGGCCTGGTGGCGTCGGCGCAGAAATCGGCCTATGTGGCCGCCAAGCATGGCCTGGTCGGCTTCACCAAGAGCATCGCGCTGGAGACGGCGACATCGCCGGTGACCGTCAACGCCATCTGCCCCGGCTGGGTGCTGACGCCGCTGGTGCAGAAGCAGGTCGACGCGCTGGCCGCAAAGGACGGCGTCAGCAACGACGAGGCCAAGCGCCGCCTGCTGGCCGAGAAGCAGCCGTCGCTGCAGTTCACGACGCCAGACGAACTCGGCGCCCTGACCGTCTTCCTGTGCTCGGACGCCGCCATCAACGTGCGCGGCCAGGCCTGGGCCATGGACGGCGGCTGGACCGCAGTTTGATCATTTCGTCAGTTGCACTGAACCGCTGACATTCACCGTCACGGTCGCCTTGCCGGCTTCGGTCGGCAGCGCCATGTCGGCGGCTTCGGCCTTCATGCGCATCACGCCCATCATCGGGCGCGGTCCGGCTTCGTCACTGTTGATGCTGACCTCACCGACGACGTAGCTGCCGTAGCCGAACTGCCTGGCGTAGTCCGCCGCCCTGGCCCGGTAGCGCGCAATCGCCTGGGCCGTGATGTCGGCCTCCGCCTTCTCGCGAGCCTCGCGCGACAGGCTGTAGCCGACGCGGGCGATGCTCAGCGTGTTGATGCGCCCCGTCAGCTGAGCGATGGCTGCCGCATCCCGCCCCTCGACCAGCAACTCGGCGCTGCCCTGCCAGCCGCTGAGCTTGCCGGTCTTGGGGTCGTGGCGCGGGTAGAGCGAAAAACTGCCCGTCTGCACATCGACCTGACCTGGCTTGGCCACCTTGCGCGCTTCGGCCAGGGCGGCGTCCAGGGCCTGCTTCAACGCCGCTTGCACGCCCGCGGCGTCGGCACCTTCGCGCGTCGTCGAGAAGGCAATGCCCAGCACATCACGCGTCACCTCAGCGCTGGCGCTGGCCGACAGGCTCAGCCGCTCGCGCGGCGGCCCTTCCGTGGCTGCATGGGCAGACAGGGTCAGTGCAAGGCTTGAGAGGACGAGGACTGCGCGCATGAGGAAATCTCTTTGCAAGGAGGGAAAGCCCAGCTTAGCCGGGGTAGTTGGCAACGAGCTGTAACCTGTGCGTGATGTCCTACAAAGCAGGGTTTCAAAACCTGCTCACAATGCCGCTGTTACAAATTCAGGAAACGCGATGAACAGCAGCGCGACACCCCGTCCCAACCGTATCCTTGTCGTCGATGACGACGCCCGCATCCGCGATCTGCTCCGGCGCTATCTGACACAAGAAGGCTTCGAAGTACTGCTCGCCGAAGACAGCCGGGCGCTGAACAAACAGCTCACCCGAGAGACGGTGGACCTCATCGTGCTGGACCTGATGCTGCCCGGCGAAGACGGCCTGACCATCTGCCGCCGCCTGCGTGCCGCCAACGACCAGACGCCCATCATCATGCTGACGGCCAAGGTCGAGGACGTGGACCGCATCGTCGGCCTGGAAGTGGGYGCCGACGACTACCTGGCCAAGCCCTTCAACCCGCGCGAACTGCTGGCCCGCATCAACGCGGTGCTGCGTCGTCGCCCCCCGCCGGAGGCCCCGGGTGCGCCGAGCAAGGAGCCGATGACGGTGACCTTCGGGCCTTTCGAGTTCGACCTGGCCCTGCGCCGCCTGACCAAGAATGGCGAGCAACTGCCGCTGACAACCGGCGAGTTCTCGATGCTCAAGACCCTGGTGCGCCACCCGCGCCAGCCGCTGTCGCGCGACAAGCTGGCCCAGCTCGCCCGCGGCCGCGAGTTCGAGCCCTTTGACCGCAGCCTGGATGTGCAGATCTCGCGGCTGCGCAAGATGCTGGAGGCAGACCCGGCCCAGCCACGCTATATCCAGACCGTCTGGGGCGTGGGCTATGTGTTCGTGCCCGACGAAAACGCGTAGAACGTGAGCCCCTCGCCCATCCTTGACTCGCTGAACGCAGTCAAGCTTGGTCGGTCCCCCGAGGGGACGGCGATGCTTGCGGCATTGAGCCGCTCGCACATCGCCAGACGGGCCGGCTTGGGGCGGCCCGGCGCTCGGCCCAAACACAACTCGACTACGTGATGGCCCGTCCGCATCTCGCACTGAACCTCTTCTGGCGCACCTTCGCCTGGCTGGCCCTGCTGCTGGCCGGCGCCGTGCTGGCATGGCAATACACCTTCAAGCTGCTGGAGGCCCAGCCGCGCGCGCTGGAGTCGGCCGAGCAGTTGGCAGGCCTCGTCAAGCTCAGCCGCATCGCGCTGGAGCACACCGACCCCATCAACCGCGTCGCCGTCATCAGCTCGATGTCGCGCGGGGACACGGTGCAGGTGCGCGTGGCCGAGACCAGCGACCGCTGGTTGCCCTACGACACCAGCCCCTTCGCCAAGCAGCTCGCTTCGGAGCTGCGCAACACGCTCGGGCCCGATACCGTCGTCGCGCGCAACGTCAACGACGTATCGGGCCTGTGGGTGCGCTACGTCGTCGGCGAGGACGCCTTCTGGCTGCGTACCAGCGCAACGCCTCTGTCCATCTCGTTGGCCAGCAACTGGTGGTGGGTGGTCATTGCGCTGCTGGCCACCGTCGTCGGCTCGGCGCTGATCGCCCGCCTCATCAACCAGCCATTGCGCGAGCTGGCGGAAGCCGCCGGCCGCATCCGTGATGGTGAGTACGACTCGCGCCTGGACGAGAACACCATGACCAGCGAGATCCGCGAGGTCAACATGGGCTTCAACCGCATGGCGCGCGAACTGGCCAAGCTGGAGGAAGACCGTGCCGTCATGCTGGCCGGCATCTCGCATGACCTGCGCACGCCGCTGGCGCGGCTGCGGCTGGAAACCGAGATGAGCGTCAGTGACGAGCAGGCGCGTCACTTCATGGCCCAGGACATCGACCAGCTCGACGCCATCATCAGCAAGTTCATGGACTATGCGCGGCCCAACGAGACGCAGCTGCGCGAGACGCGGCTGACCGACGTCGTCGAGCGCGAGGTGCAGGGCTTCCGCGACCCCGACCAGATCCGCTTTCGAGTGCAGGTCAGCGAGGCCCTCAAGGTCTTCGTCGACGACACCGAGCTGGGCCGCGTGCTGCTCAACCTGTTCGAGAACGCGCGCCGCTACGGCCATGCGGAAGGCGAGCCGGCGCGCGTGGACGTGAGCGCCACGCGCCAGGGCTCCTGGGTGGAGCTGCGCGTGCGCGACCATGGCCCCGGCGTGCCGCCCGACCGCCTGCAGCGCCTCACCGTGCCCTTCTACCGCGGCGACGCCGCTCGCACCGCCGCCAGCGGTGCCGGTCTCGGTTTGGCCATCGTCGAGAAATCAGTGCAGCGCCTGGGCGGCACGCTGTCCATCAGCAATGCGCAGGGCGGCGGCCTCATCACGGTGCTCAAGCTGCAAGGGGCCTGAGCTGAGCCGCTCAGTGGGCCGAGGCAGCGCTCGCGGCGGGCGCCGGCACTGCCGCCTCGCCGAGCGACTGCGCCAGCTGCTTCTCCAGCCCTTTCTCGACCCCGATGACCACGTTCAGCGTCAGCCGGTAGGCATGCAGCGCCTTGATGAGATCCACCGGGTCGCCACGGCCGAATTCGGCATCGACCAGCGCATCCGTCAGCCGCGTGAACGAACCGATCGCGCTGAAGCTGGACTGGATGACCTGCTGCGAATCGCGCTGCGCGGTGTAGGCCTCGGACAAACGCCGCAGGTCGGCGTGCGGCAGGTGCACCAGGGCCTGGTCGGCCAACGCCGTGTCCCAGGCGTCGCGGCGCAGGCCCGGCGTGAACACGCTGATGTGCAGGCGCTCGCTAAGCAGGGTCTTGAGCGTCGCGGGCTTGGCCTGCCCCTGCTCGGCCAGCTTCTTCACCTCGCCGTAGAGGGCGTTCACGCCTTCCATCACGGTGCGGTTCTGCATGATCGTGGAGCGCACCTCGGTCAGATTGGCCTGCAGCTCTGAATCAACCTGTTCGATGGTCTGGCGCGCCAGCTTGCGGTGGTGCAGCGCCTCGAAGCCCGCCTCCAGCCCCAGGGCGGTCAGGATGCCCAGCACGATCATCACGTAGTGGACGCCGAGTTCCTTGAAATTGGTCGGGGCGTGGCCGGGAGGTTCGACGTGCATGTGCGCGGGCTTGGGAAGTTGGGGCGCGATGTTAGCCAACCCCGGAGGCCGCAAGAAGGCAGATCGCCCGCGCCTCGATCGCCCGCCCCTCGCCCACCGGCCCCATCTTCTCGGCCGTCTTGGCCTTCACATTGATCTGGCCGATGTCCACACCCAGCACCTCGGCCAGCCGCGCGCGCATGGCCGGAATGTGGGGCGCCATCTTGGGCGCCTGGGCGACGATGGTCGTGTCCAGGTTGACCAGGGCCCAGCCCGCCTCGCGCACGCGTCGGTAAGCCTCGGCCAGCAGCACCATCGAGTCGGCGCCCTTGAACTCGGCGGCCGTATCGGGGAAGAGCCCGCCGATGTCCCCAAGCGCCGCGGCGCCGAGCAGCGCGTCGGTGATGGCATGCGCCAGCGCGTCGGCATCCGAATGCCCGAGCAGGCCATGCGTGTGCGGGATGGTGATGCCGCCCAGGATCAGCGGGCGGCCGGTGACGAGTTGGTGCGTGTCCCAGCCTTCGCCAATGCGCAGGGAGCTCAAA
>NZ_JBFULE010000255.1:0-6684 GCF_056400485.1 Roseateles sp. P5_B10 | reverse complement strand
CGCAGTCTTCAGTCCGGTTGAACTGCATGAAGACGTTGTTCCAGATCTCGATGTAGCGGTCGCCGTCCTGCTCGGCCGAGCCCGGGGGGCCGCCAGCGACGTCGGGGCCGTGGTCGTAGAAGATCTCGGTGCAGGGGCCGCAGGGGCCCGTGTCGCCCATCATCCAGAAGTTGTCGGACATGTAGCGCGCGCCCTTGTTGTCGCCGATGCGCACGATGCGCTCGGCGGGCACGCCCACCGTCTTGTTCCAGATCTCGTAGGCCTCGTCGTCTTCCTCGTAGACGGTGACCCAGAGCTTGTCGGCCGGCAACTTGAAGTTGACTGTCAGCAGCTCCCAGGCATAGCTGATCGCGTCCTTCTTGAAATAGTCGCCGAASSWGAAGTTGCCSAGCATCTCGAAGAAGGTGTGATGGCGCGCSGTRTAGCCGACRTTGTCSAGGTCGTTRTGCTTGCCGCCGGCGCGGATGCACTTCTGGCTGGTGGTGGCGCGCGAGTAGGCGCGCTTGTCAAAGCCCAGGAACACGTCCTTGAACTGGTTCATGCCGGCGTTCGTGAACAGCAGCGTCGGGTCGTCGCCCGGCACGACGGGACTGGACGCGACGATCTGGTGGCCTTTCGACTCGAAGAACTTCAGAAAGGTCTGGCGGATCTCGGCGGCTTTCATCCGGGGTTTCCTGGAAAAGGTCTGTGACAAGGAGGGGCGATTGTAGAGAGGGGGCTTTACATCGCCCGGGTAGAGTGCCTCTCAATTCGATTGGAGAACCTTGATGGACGCGAATTCGCCGCTGGAGGCGCTCGAGAATCCCGGTCTGCTGCGCACGCAGGCCCTGATCAATGGCGAATGGGTCGGCGGCTCCGCCACGTTTGCGGTCAACGATCCGGCTACCGGCCGCGAACTGGCCCAGGTGCCCAACCTCGGCCGCGCCGACGCCGATTCGGCGATCGCCGCCGCCGCCAATGCGCTGAACGCCTGGCGCTCCAAGCCGGCCAAGGAGCGCGCCGCGGTGCTGGTGCGCTGGCAGCAACTGCTGGTCAAGCACGCCGACGACCTGGCCCGGCTGATGACGGCCGAGCAGGGCAAGCCGCTGGCCGAAGCGCGCGGCGAAGTCATCTATGGCGCCAGCTTCCTCGACTGGTTCGCCGAGGAGGGCAAGCGCGTCTACGGCGAGACCATCCCGACGACCGACCCAACCAAGCGCTACCTGGTCATCAAGCAGGCCGTCGGCGTCTGCGCGGCCATCACGCCGTGGAACTTCCCGTTGGCGATGATCACGCGCAAGGTCGCCCCGGCCCTGGCCGCCGGCTGCACCGTCATCATCAAGCCGGCCGAGGCGACGCCACTGACGGCCCTGGCTGCTGCCGAACTGGCCCAGCAGGCCGGCATGCCGGCCGGCGTGCTGAACGTGCTGACGGCGGACTCCCAGCAGTCCATCGAGATCGGCCAGGTGCTGTGCGAGAGCGATGTCGTGCGCCATCTGTCTTTCACCGGCAGCACGGAGGTCGGCCGCATCCTGATGAAACAGTGCGCGCCGTCGATCAAGAAGCTCAGCCTGGAGCTGGGCGGCAACGCGCCCTTCATCGTCTTCGACGACGCCGACCTCGACTCCGCCGTGGAAGGCGCCATCGCCAGCAAATACCGCAATGCCGGTCAGACCTGCGTCTGCGCCAACCGCATCTATGTACAGGCGGGTGTCTACGACGCCTTCCTGGAGAAATTCGCGGCCAAGGTCGCGGCGCTGAAGACAGGTAATGGGTTTGATGCCGGCATCAATGTCGGGCCGCTGATCGACGCTGCAGCGCTGGAAAAGGTCCAGACCCATGTCGCCGACGCCATCGCCTTGGGTGCCAAACTGCTGGCGGGCGGCAAGCGCATCGAGACCGCCGGCGGCAACTTCTTCGAGCCGACGCTGCTGGCCGATGCGACGCCGCAGATGCTGTGCTCGCGCGAGGAGACCTTCGGCCCGGTGGCGCCCATCTTCAAGTTCCAGACCGAAGAGGACGCGATCCGGTTGGCCAACTCCACCGAGTTCGGCCTGGCCAGCTATTTCTACAGCCGCGACATCGGCCGCATCTTCCGCGTCGGCGAGGCGCTGGAATACGGCATGGTGGGCGTCAACACCGGCCTGATCTCGACGGCCGAGGTGCCGTTTGGCGGCGTCAAGCAATCGGGCCTGGGCCGCGAGGGCGGGCGCCAGGGCATCGAGGACTATGTCGAGGTGAAGTACCTCTGCCTGGGCGACATCCACCGCTGAAAACCAGGCCCCGGCAACAAAAAAACCGCGAGGCAGCTTCTGGCTGCACTCGCGGTTGCCGAACCGACTGACCGGGCCTTGTGCACCCGGCAGTCAAGCTACTTACTCGAAATCCACGCTGAAGGTCAGCGAGGTGAAGCGCGGGGCACCGAGGTAGTAGAACTCGGTGCTGGCAGATTGCGATGCGGTCGAGCCATTCGTCGTCCGCAGCGGCGTTGCCTGCGTGTTGGTCAGGATCGAAGACGCGCTGCGGTACTTCGCATTGCCGATGTTGCTGACGTTCAGGCGCAGTTGGGCGTTCTTCAGCTGCGAGCCGAAGTTGCCGAACTTGAAGCCGGCGTCCAGGTCACCGGTGGTGTAAGCGGGGGCGGCTTCCTGGTTCATCAGGTCCACGTACTGCGAGCCGGTGTACYTGCCCTTCAGGCGCACATAGACCGGGCCTTGCTCGTATTGCACGGACAGGGCGGCCATCTTCTTGGGCGTCTTGCCGAACTCCTTGTCCTTGATCGGCAGGAAGCCGGTAGCGGTCAGCTGCAGATCGTCCGTGATCTTGCTCTTCTGCAGCGTCAGCGAGCCATAGGCCGAGAAGCCGCCGAAGACGCCGCTGCCGACTTCCATCTCCAGGCCACGGTTCTTCACGCCGCCGGCATTTACATAGGTGGTGACCAGGGTATTCGGGTCCGTCGCCGAGACCTGGCGGTTCTTGAAGTCTGAGCTGAACAGCGTAGCCGTGAACGAGATGTCCTTCGACTGGAAGCGGTAGCCGCCGTCGATCATCGTCGACGTTTCCGGCTTGACCTCTACAAAGGGCTGGACCGGGCCGCCGTTGACGGATGCTACATAGACGCCGCTGGAGCTGACCTGATAGGCATAGTTCGGTGGTGCGCGGAAGTTCTTCGCGGCATTCAGGAAGACATGCTGTTTGCTGTCCAGGTTGAAGCGGGCACCGATTTGCGGCAGCGCCTTGCGGAACGAACGCGTAATGTTGAAGTCTTGGTAGACGTTGGCGCCCTTGGTATAGACGCCATTGACCAGCGTGTAGGTCGGGACCGGGGTCTCGCTAGCGTAGTTGGTCACGTCACGCGTCACATGCGGCAGGCGCAGGCCCAGCGAAATGAAGGCGCGGTCGTTCAACAGCGTGATCTGGTCGTTCAGGTAGATCTGGTAGGCGGTGCTGATCGTCTTGCTGTCGCGACCTTCGTAGCAGGTGCCGTCAGTGCGCTTGATGCAGCCGTCCTGCAGCCAGGGGTCCGCCGGCGTGCCGTCGGCATTGATGCGGACGCCCGGCTGGGTCTGGCGGTGCTGGGCACGCTCATACCACAGGCCCAGCTTCAGGTAGTGGCTGTCCAGCGTGGTGCTGAGTTCGCCGGTGATGCCGGGACGCATGGTCTTGGTCACGCTGGCGCGGCCCACGGCAACCTTGTCCAGCTTGTCGCCATCGCCATTGATGTCAATGGCGCCGCCAATCAGGCTAGTCCCCGAGCTACCGGTCTTGGCAGCGGTACCGGTTTCGTCAAGGATGACTTGCGACCAGCCGCCGTTGCCAAAGCCGTACCACATGTAGGGCTGGACCTTCAAATAAGTGTCCTGGGCGACCTTGAAGGAACCCGACACCGACGCAATCACGTTCTTGAACGGGTTCAGCGCCATGCCGTAGTAGACCGGCGACTGGGTGACGTCGGTCTGGGCCGTGCCGCCCACCGGTGTCTTCAGCGCCTTGAAGTTCGCGCCGTAGTCATAGTTGTAGCCATAGGGCGTGCCATTGGCATCAGAGCCAGAGGCAAAGGAGGCGGCGCAGCTGGAGAGCGGAACGAGCTGAGCTTGGCACAGGCTGACCGAGAAGATGTTCTGGTTGTACAAACGGTTGTACAGGATCGAGCCCAGGATGTGGTTGTCCTCGTTCAGGTCGAGCGTGAAGCCGGCGTCGACATGGTCCTTCTTGAGCTTGCCGACACCCTTCCACTTGTCGGCTTCGGCATGCGAATAGCTCAGGAAGACCTTGGCCCTGTTGTCCAGGAAACGACCCGTGTCGACACGCAGGAAGGAGCGGAACAGGTTCAGGCCGCCGAACGTCTGCGAGAAGCGGAGGCGGCTCGTGTCATTCGGGTCGCAGGTGATCATGCTCACGCTGCCGCCGGTGGCGCCGCTGTGGGGCGATTCCAGCTCGGGAGAGCCCTGGGCCACCGAAGCGGTACAGAGGTTCTCCTTGTCGATCATTTCCTGGGCGTAGAAAGCATAGCCGCCCGAATCGTTGACCGGCACGCCGTTCACCGTGAAGCCGATCTGATCGGAGCCGAAGCCGCGGATGCTCACGTCGCCGCCGTTTAGGCCGGTCGCGTCGTAGTTGTAGGTGTTCACGCCGGGCAGCTGCGCAATGCTCTGCAGCACGTTTCCGGTGGCGATTTCCTTTTCCATCGCGGCCTTGGTGATCGTGCTGCGGCCCTTCACGGAGTCGTCATTGATCATATTGCCACCGGCCAGCTTGGCACCGGAACCAATGACCGTGATCGTGCCCAGGCGGACGGCATCGTCCTTGGCGCGCGGTGCGGCCTCTTCCTTGGCTTGATCCACCGGCGCTTGCTGCGCGTACACCGTGCCGGTGGCCAGCACGGAAACTGCCAGGGCGGTGGCGGTCTTGCAGAATAGTCTGCTCTTCATTCCTAGACTCCTAGTGGGTGCGCCAAGCGCGCGGGCTTCAACAGATTCAGTAGGGTGCCGTTCGTCGATGACCGCGGCAGAAAGACGCTTCGCAAAGCGCCCCGGAATTGTCATGACTTTCTGTGACAGAACTTTACGGGTAAGTCAGAAGTGGCCCGATTCAGACACTCGCGCCCGGCGTGAAGCACTGGGACAGTGCATCGCCGGCCGGCGACATTACTCCCCGTTTTTGGCCCGCTGACTTGGGAATCACGGAACCAAGCCACGAATCGGGCCGCCTGTCGCACCGATATGGTGCAATCTTTACTGGAATGTAAACCTTGCGGCAGAACCTCGTGATGTCGCGAAACCGCGACAAACTCGCGCTACAAACCAACCTCCAAGATCCCAGCCTCCTCCAAGCCGCTCCGTCATGGCCTTTACCCACTCCTTCCGTCTCGCCACCGGCCTCGTGCTGGGCGCCCTGTTTGCCGGCTGCGCCACCCAGCAGCAGCCCGCCACGACAGAGCTGACGCTGCTGTCCATCAACGACTTCCACGGCAACATCCAGCCCGCCGACCCCACGCCGCTGCTGCCGCGCCTCCCCGACGCCACAGGCGCGCTCAAGTCCCAGCCTGCCGGCGGCGCCGCGTATCTGGCCACGGCCCTGGCCGCGCTGAAGGCCAGGAACCCCGATGCCCTGGTTGTGGCAGGCGGCGACCTGATTGGCGCTTCGCCGCTGATCTCCAATCTGCTGCGCGACGAACCGACGCTGACGGCCATGTCCCAGCTCGGCATCGCCGCCAGCGCCCTGGGCAACCACGAGCTGGATGCCGGCCTGCCCGAGCTGCTGCGCCAGACCCGCGGCGAATGCGGCGCAGGCGGTTGCCTGTGGCCGGGCTACAAGGGCCCCGGCTTTCCCTATCTCGGCGCCAATGTGCTGGACGCGAACACCGGCAAGCCGCTGCTGCCCAGCCATGTCATCAAGCAGGCTGGCGCGCTGAAAGTCGCCATCGCGGGCGTGGCGACGCTGGAGACGCCCCATGTCATCGTCGCCCGGGCGATCAAGGGCATCCGCTTCGCCGACGAGGCCGACACGCTGAATGCGCTCGTCCCCCAGCTCAAGGCGGAGGGCGCGCAAGTGCTGGTGGCCGTCATGCACGAGGGTGGCGTTCAAGGAAGGGACGCCAGTGCCAACGATCCGAGCTACGCCTGCCCGACGTTGACCGGCCGCGTGCAGGACATCGCCAAGCGCCTGGACCCCGCCTACGCCATCATCATCGGCGGCCACACCCATCAGGCCTACACCTGCAAGATCGATGGCCGCCTCGTCGTGCAAGCCGGCAGCTATGGCGGCTGGATCACCGAAAGCCATCTCAAGTTCGACGCTGCCGGCCGCGTGCTCGATGCCCAGGCCGTCAACCACCCGGTGCTGCAGTCGGCCTACGCGCCCAACCCGGCACTGGCCGCCTTGGTGGCCCAGGCCGCCGCGCTGACCGAAGCAGCCCGCAACAAGCCGGTCACCACCTTGACGCAAGGCGCCTCGCGCAATGCCAAGGAGCCCCATGGCGACTCCGCGCTGGGCAACCTCATCGCGGACAGCCAGCTCGCCTTCGCGCGCAAGCAGGGCCCGGCAGACGTGGCCTTCATGAACCCCGGCGGCATCCGCGCCGACCTGACCGTGAAGCCCGGCAAGCCCACGACGATGAGTGACCTGCTCGCCATCCAGCCCTTCGGCAACGACATCGTCGCGGTGACGCTGACCGGCCAGCAGCTGCCGGACGTCCTGCAGCGC
>NZ_JBFULE010000254.1:0-6689 GCF_056400485.1 Roseateles sp. P5_B10 | reverse complement strand
GGGCAAGACCGTGCCCACGGCAGAGTCCATCGCCGAAGGCCTGTTCCCTGACGACAAGTGCAAGGAACTGGAGGCTTCGGGCTTCAAGTGCATGGGCTTCAAGCCGGCCATCAAGTACTCGCTGCCGGCCACGGCCTTCAAGGTGGGCTCGGCCGAACTGCCGCCTGTGCTGAAGAAACAGCTCGACGTCTTCGCCGACGTGCTCAAGACCAAGAAGAACAGCGACCGCAAGGTGCGCGTCATCGGCCACGCCGACGCCTCGGGCACGCCGCAGGCCAATCAGGCCCTGTCCATCAAGCGAGCCGAGTCGGTGCGCGACTATCTCGTCAGCAAGGGCACCGATCCGGCCTTGCTGGTCATCGAAGGCGTGGGCTCCAAGGACCTGAAGAATCCCGCCAAGCCCAACGCCGACGAGAACCGCCGGGTGGAGATCGGGCGGAAATAAGAAGCCCCTCGTCCGGTCTCGCCGCGCTGAACGCGGGCGTGCCCAACCGGTCCCCCGAGGGGACGGCGATGCTTGCGGCATTGAGCCGCAAGCACATTGCCCAGCGGGCCGGCTTGGGAGCGGCCCGGCGCTCGGCCCGAAAAGAGAAAGCCGCCCGTGGAGGGCGGCTTTCACTTTAGGATTTCCCGTTCAGGGCACCATCTCGGTCATCTGACCGGGTGACACGATGCTGACGACGCCGGCATAGGCGCACATCAGCTTGGAGGTGTTGTTCAGCACCGGCATATTGGCCAGCATGACGGTCGGGGCGCCTGGCACCCAGGGCGCGGGAAAGACCGGCACGCAGGGCATGGGCGTCAGCGTGAACACGCCCTGCGCCGCCGCCGTGGCGGCCGCGGTGGCTGCGGCGACCGTCGGGTTGGCCATGCTCTTGCACGGGCCGAAGGGCTGGATGTTCACCATGGGCTTGTTGTCCATGATGTTGGCCGCAAACTGGTTGCTGGTCTTCATCTTGTTCAGCGGCAGCACTTCCAGCGCGCTGGGCTTGGAGCCGAAGGTGCACATCAGCTGAGCACCCTTGCAGACATGTTGAGGCATGGCGCTTCTCCTTAGGCGATAGGGCCTGAGTATTGCGGGCCGAGCGACGGGCCGCTCCCTAGCCGGCCCGCGTTGGCGACTAGCTTGCGGCTCAATGCTGCAAGCGTCGCCGTCCCCGCGGGGGACCGACCGGACGCGCCCGCGTTCAGCGCGGCGMGACTGGGCGAGGGGCTAATCATTCTTGAGCCAGAGGGCCAGGCCGGTGAAGTTGTCGTGGTTGGGCTTGTCGGCCGCGGCCAGCCGCACGCGCTGGCCGAGGTCGTTCAGCCAGGCTTGCGGCTCTGCCGCAAAGGACAGCGCGATGGCGATCTCGTCGTCGGTCAGCCATTCCCACAGGCCGTCGGTGCACAGCATCAGGGCCTCGCGACCCTCCAACGGCCAGGGTTGGGGCGCGACGCTGATGTGCAGATCCTCGCCCTGGGTGCCCAGGGCCGAGTAGAGCTCGCTGCGCTTGGGATGTACCCGAGCACCGGCCTCGTCAAGCAGGCCGCCGTCGATGAGGGACTGCACCAGGCTGTGGTCGCGCGTGCGCTGGGCGAGAACGCCATCGCGGAAGGCATAGAAGCGCGAGTCGCCGCAGTGGCCCCACAGCGCGGTGCGCTCCTGCAGGTCGATGGACAGCACGACCACCGTGGAATGCATATTGCGCAGCTGCGGGTTGGCGGCGCGCTGGGCGAGCAGCTCGCGGTTGGTGTCCGCCAGCAGGGCTTCCAGCGCCTGCGGGTGGTGGGCGGGCAGGCTGGCATAGCCCTGCAGCACATGGCTGACGGCGAGCTTGGACGCGATGTCGCCGCCGCCATGGCCGCCAGCGCCATCGGCCAGCACACAGCACAGGTAGCGCTCGGAATGCCAGTGGCCGCAGGCGTCCTCGTTGTAGTCGCGGCCGCCCTGTTCCGACATCAATGCGAGCTCGATTTGCACGGGGCTCCTTCTATCGTTGTTCTTGCTCAAGCGCGTCGAGCTGCGCTTCATAGGCGCGCAGGAACTCGCGCCCGAAGACCTGGTGGAAGTCGTCCGACAGTTCACCGGCGATCTGCTGGTATTCGTTCTGGAACACCGACCAGAGCTGGGCCTTGCGCGCCGCGGGCAGCAGGCTGGACAGCACCGACTTCTGCGTCAGCCGCGATTCCAGCTGAGCGGGGTCGAAGCGCTGCAGCAGGCCTTCGAGCGCGGCGCGCATGCCGGCCAGGAAGGCGAGTTGGTGGGCGCGCAGGTCGTCGAAGGCGTCGCGCAGGGCGCGATGGGGTTCGATGAAGCCGCGCACCGACGGCCCGAGCAGGTGGCCGAGCGCCACCTCGGCCGTGGGTGAGAACTTCAGCGGGTTGTTTTCCTTGGCGACGATCATGGTCGCCTCGGCGCGTACTTCGCGCTTCAGGGCCGCACGAGCGACCAGCAGGTCCACCGTGCCGCGCGCCGACTCGTGGACGAGCTGGCCCAGCAAGCGCATGAACTCGGGCGTGAGACCACCGGCCGGCAGGTTGGGAATCCCCAGGCCTTCACGGAAGGCGGCCAACAGGGCGGCTTGATCGGCAGGCATGCCTGGAGCCATGGGTGTGGGCTGGGCGACCGGTGCTGCCATGGCCGGCGGCGGGGGCGGCGGCATCAGCGGTGCGGCGGGCGCTGCCACGGGCGCGGCGGCTTCGGGCTTCTTGCCCGCCCGGATGATGGTGCGGCCCTCGCCGGCGCTGTCGTTCCAGGACACGACGGCGCCCGACAGCGTGCCGGATGGATCCAGGGCATTCAGCGCAGCCATGGAGGCGGCCGGCGGCCGGGGCCGCTGGCCCGTCGATGTCGACGATGCCGGCGCGTTGGGCGCAATGAAGGGCCGGTTCAGCTCCGAGGTCGTGTCTGGCAGCGCCTGCCCGGCCGCGGCGGGCAGCATGCCCAGGGCCTGCATCGGGTCGGCATGGCCCGCCATATTGGGCTGGGCGACGGCCTCGCCGAGCAGGGATTGGGCCAGCGGGTTGTTGCTGGCGGGCGTGGGCGCGCCCAGGCCGAACAGCATGTCCAGCGAATCGCCGCCGGCACCGCGGCCACTGCTGGCGCCGGGCAGGTCGGGGATCAACGGTGCGGGTGCGCCGGCGCCCAGGTCCAGGCCARGGGCACGTGCGCCGGCCGAAGGCGCCGGGGTGGCTGCCTGCCTGGGTGCGGCCACCGGCGCGAAGGGGTCCCAATCTGCCGGGATGCCGCCCATCGCCGCGGGCGGTGGCGGTGCGGTGAAAGACGGCGCCGGTGCGGGCGGAGCGGGAGGATTGGGGCCGCCGAAAAGGCCGAGCGGGTCGGCGGCCGCCACGTCACGCCGAATGCCCGGCTGGGTCAAAGCCGTGGCCGGTGCCATGCCGAAGAAGTCGGCAAAGGGGTCGGCCGCAGCGCCGCTGGGGCTGCCGGCTTCGACGACGAGGACATAGCCGCCGATCTGGATCTGGTCGCCCGGCTTGATGGCTGCCTCGCGGCCCTTGCCGAGCTGGATGCCGTTCACGCTGATGGCATTGCTGCCCTGGTCGACGATGCCGAAACCGCTGCTGGCGCGGAACAGCACGCGGGCGTGCACGCGCGAGATCGTGCGCTCGGGGTCGGGCAGCACCAGCTGGTTGGTGTCCGCGCGGCCGATGTCGCCGCCGAGTTCGTCGAACTGGGCGGACAGCGGCTGGCTCACGGGCAGCCCGTTGAAGGTGGTGACGTTGAGGCGAATCATGGTGAGCGATTCTCAGCGCGGCATGGGTCTGCGACGACCCCTGCAAAGCGGGTATGGATGCTCATCTGAGCACATAAACCTTGCCTTCGATCAGGGTCAGCCGCAGCGGCCATGCGATGTTGCCGAGCGTTGCATCGTCGTTCTGGCTGCTGAGCACCGGGGCGCCCAGGGGATTGAGGCATTCCAGCAGGCGCCCGCCGGCCACCACGCGCAGCAGCAGGTTCTCCGTCGTGGGCGGCTGCAGCGTCGCCAGAGCTCCAGCCTGCCAAAGCTGCTGCACCTGCTCGCGCAAGGCGGTGACGCCTTGGCCGGCAGGGCGCTGGTAGGCCTGGTCGACCTCCTCCAGCTTGAGGCGGCAGGCGGCGAGAAAGCTGTCGGGGTTGCCGCGTGAAAGGTCGAAAGCGAGGCGCTGCACGGCGGCGAGCACGGTCTGGCGGTCCTGCGGGCCGGGGTTGAGCACGGGGGCGTCCAGCCAGCGCCAGCGCGGGAAGCCAACCGGCAGCTCCAGGTCCTGGTGCACGACGGTGGGCGCCTCGAAGCCCTGACCCTCCTCGATGCCCCAGGCCACCTCGGCCAGCACGCGCACGGCCTCGTCGGCCAGGCTCTTGCCCTGGCGCAACAGCACGAGGCGGGCACGCGCCTGGGCGGCGCGCGCGGCCATGCGGGGTTGGGCGGGTGCGTTCGGCGCGGCCACGGCCTGCGCGATGGGCGGCGGCGCGACGACCAGCGTGATGCGGTTGCTGCCGTTCTGCAGGTATTCGTGCACCGTCACCGACTGACTGCCCGCGCCGGCCGGCAGGCTGAGCACGGGCACGCCGTTGACCTGCACCTCGACGGGCTCGCCGCTGGTCTGGACGTGGAGGCACATCAGGCGGTCCATCAGCCGGCGCTCCAGTCGATGAGCGTGATAGCGGGCAGCAGCTCGCGCTGCTGGCGCTGAGTGCCGCCGAGCGGATCCTGGCGCAGCAGGCAGACATTCACCGGCTCGAYCGCCAGGCGGTAGAACCATTGCTGGCCGCGGCCGTCCGGGCGCGGGCGCAGGCCGCATTCGCCGACGACGGCGCCGCGCAGCGGCTCGGCCAGCGGGCCGGCCGACAGCAGGGCCGGCTGGCCGTTGGCAATCGCGTCGAGGCTCAGCGTGAAGGGGTGGCGCCAGGACGCCTTGGCTTGCTCCAACGCGGCGCCGTCAGCGAGGCTCATGCGCCACTCGCTGCGGCCCTGGGCGCGCAGGCTGACACGGGCTCGGCTGCCGAGCCAGTCGAGTTCGCCGCTCAGGCGCAGGTCCAGCACCAGGGCGGCAAAGTCGATGGCGCCCTGCACGCGCAGCGCGACGGCGCCGCCTTTTTCGTGTTGCCAACCCCAGGTGATGCCGGCCTGGCCGACGAGGGGCGCCAATTCGGCCTCCATGCGGCCGCTGCTGCCGGCCATCTGGCGAGACCAGGCGATGAAGAGTTTTTCGAGCCCGGCGCGGCTCAACGGCTGGAGCGTCTGCCAGGCCTTCAGCCAGGCCGGTGCGGGTTCGGTATGGCCATCGGCTTCGAGATGGCAGGCGGTACCGGCCGCGTTCAGCAGCGGGGCTTCGCCTTCGACGGGCCAGGCCTGGGCGGGCAGTGCGCCATGCCTGACTTCGACAAGGCGCTGCGTGGCGGCATGCACCTGCAGGCCGAGCTCGATGCGGCCCAGTGGCGCGCCCGCGTTGCGGATGCCGCAGCTGCTGATGCTGACGCTCTGCACATCGGGCGGCTCGCCGTGGGCGATGCCGGCGGGGCCGAGCTTGGGGTCGGGCGGCGGGCTGGGCGGCGCATGCAGCGTCAAGCTCAGGCGAGCAGTGTCGGCGCCGCGCCAGGTCAGGCGGCCGGCGCCGGTTGCATGCAGCACGTCGGGATGATGGGTGTCACAGGTGGCTTCGGTGCTGACCGCGAGCTGCAGCCGCGCGCTCGCGCCTGCGCCCACGGCGCGGCTGAGCACCGGCAGCAGGCGGGGTTCTTCCAGCGGTGTGGACAAGGTTTCTGGCTGCGGCGCCCAGGGCGCCAGGTCGACGCGCCGCCAGCTGCCGTCCTGGCCCTGGTAGGCCTGCAGCGGTTTGGGCTCGGCGACGGCGAAGGTGATGGCGGCGAGATCGCAGGCCTTGGGCCGGGGCGGCGGCGGCTGGTCGAGAAAGATGGCTCGGCCGCGCGCTGCACGGCCGAGCCCCGCTTCAACGGCGGCCAGGGCCTTGTCGTAGCCGGCGGGTGTCATCGCGTCGCCGGTTGGGGCGGCCTTGGCGGCGCGGCGCACCAGTTCCTCGCGGGAGCGATGGGTGAGCTGGTGAAGGCGCAGCGTCGGGCTCAGCGTGGCGTCGGCAGCAATGGCCGCTGCCCATTCGAAGCGCGGCTTGGCCTCGAAGCCCGCGCCCCACAGGCAGCACAGCGAGGCATAACGGGCCAGCTCAGCGACATGGCGCAAGCCGATTTGCTGTCCGTGCTCCAGCGCCACGTCGATGAAGGCTGGCCAGCGGGCCTGGAGCTGTTCGGCGACCTCGGGCCAGGCGCTGCCCAGCAGTTGCAGCAGCTCGCGCGAGTCGCGCTTGAGCTGCAGGGCCTCGACTTTTTCCAGCTGATCCGCGTTGAGTTGGAGCATCAGTTCACCCGCTCCCGGGCTTGGCTGTCCAGCACGCCGTTCAGGCGCTGCCACCAGGTCCAGCGCTTCGCGGCCGGGCAGACAAGCTGCTGCCCGGCCGCGAAGAAGGCGTCGAGCTGCGACGGCGCGAGGCCGGGCAGCAGCAGGGCCAGCAGCTCGGGGTCCCACCAGCGCCAGGGCCGGCGGCGGCCCTCGGGCGTGCGCACCTCCGCGAGGTCACGGCTGTGCTCGCGCATGGCGAGCAGCGGCCGGTTGGACGTCATCAGCACACCCCATCCCTCGAAGGCGGTGCAGGCTTCACCGAGCAACCAACGGGTGAGATCGGCCTCGGGT
>NZ_JBFULE010000253.1:0-6746 GCF_056400485.1 Roseateles sp. P5_B10 | reverse complement strand
TGCCAAGACCGCCAGCGCTGGCAGCTCGCTGGAACCCGCCGTCGACACGGCGCCAGACTTGATGGCGCCCTCCACCGGGTGCGGTCCCGGCGACCGCCGCGCCGCCGCCGGCCGCAACTGGATCGCCCGCAAGGACAAGTCGCTCACCCAGGCCTTCGAGGCTTACGAAGCGGGCAACTACACCGAGGCCCGCGCCAGGTTTGAAGAGGGCTGGAAGAAGCTGGGCTATGAAGAAGCGGCCATGATGCTGGGCCGCATCCACCTGATGGGCCTGGGCACGCCGCGCAGCACACCCAAGGCCATCGAGTGGCTGCACGAAGTGGTCGACGCGTCCTACAACCCGGCCGCGGACCGCCTGAAGTTCGATCCCCAGAAGCCCGACAACATCAACACCCGCGTCGAGGCTTCGCTGCTGCTGGCGCGCATCTACCTCACCGGCCAGGGCACCAAGCGAGACCCGGTGCAGGCCTACAAGTGGTGGAGCAAGGCGCTGGACTACGGCTTCGAGCCCGCCGGCACGCTGCTGGCCCAGGCCCACCTCAGCGGCATCGGCACCMAGCCCGACGCCAAGCCCGCGCTGGCCTACCTGCAGGCCGCCGGCGAGGCAGGTGACGTGACCGCCCTGTACATGTTGGGACAGCTGTACCACCACCAACTGCCCGGCCAGCCCGACGGCGTGCCGCTGGACCTGCAGCGCGCCGGTGCCTACTTCGCCGCCGCCGCTAAGGCTGGCCACCTGGAGGGCACCTACGCCGCCGCACGCATGCTGGACCTGGGCGAAGGCATGCCCGCCGCCGCGCCGGAGCGCGCCGTCGTGCTCTACAAGGACGCCGCGCTGAAAGGCCATGCCGATGCGCAAAACGCGCTGGCCACGTTCTTCTACCGCGGCGAGGTCGTGCCGCAGAACTTCGCCACAGCCCGCCAGTTCTTCCAGGCCGCCGCCCAGCGCCGCCAGCCGGATGCGATGTTCAACCTCGCCGTCATGCTGGCGCAGGGCCAGGGCGGCGACAAGGACATGGCTGCCGCCTACGCCTGGTGCAGCCTCAGCAAATCCATGGGCCACGAGCAGGCCGCCGTGGCCCTGCCCAGCATCGCCGCGCGGTTGAGTCCGGACGAAAAGGCCCGCGCCGACGCGATGCTGAAACCGCCGGCGAAGAAATCCTGATCAGCCGCCTGCCGGCGCCGGATAGACGACCTCGACGACCTCGATCTTCTCGACGCCCACCGGCGTCACGAGATTGAGTTCGTCGCCAACGCGTGCCTTCAGCAGCGTGCGCGCGATGGGCGAGATCCAGCTGACCTCGCCGGCCAGGCTGTCGGACTCGTCGATGCCCTTGATCGTGATCGTCTTCTCCTCGCCCTTGGCGTTGGCATAGGTCACCGTCGCGCCGAAGAAGATCTGTTCGCTGYCGTAATGGACGCTCGGATCGGCGACCTCGGCGATGTCCAGTCGCTTGGTCAGGAAGCGCAGCCGGCGGTCGATTTCGCGCAGCCGCTTCTTGCCATAGAGGTAGTCGCCGTTCTCCGAGCGGTCGCCGTTCTTTGCCGCCCAGGACACGACCTCCACGACGCGCGGCCGCTCCACGTCCAGCAGCTCCATGAACTCGGCACGCAGCCGCGCATAGCCAGCCGGCGTCAGATAGTTGCGCGTGCCAGCTGGGAGCGCCGGCAGCGAGGGGCCGTCGCCATCGTCATCGTCGGCCGTGTCGGATTCCTTGGTGAAGGCCTTGTTCATGACAACATTGTCCGATGCATACCCCCTCGCCTGCCGGGCCGCTGACCGGACTCACCGTCGTCGAAATGGCCGGCATCGGCCCCTGCCCGCTGGCCGGCATGCTGCTGGCCGACCATGGCGCCGACGTCCTGGTCATCGAGCGCCCCGGTGGCCGAGTGCTGGATACCGGCACGGGTCTGGATCGGGGCAAACGACGCACCTGCCTGGACTTGAAAACGACGGACGGCCTGGCCGAGGCGCGTGCGTTGATCGAAGGCGCGGATGCGCTGATCGAAGGCTTTCGTCYCGGCGTCATGGAGCGCCTGGGCCTCGGGCCTGAGGTCTTCCAGACCAGCCACCCGCGCCTCGTCTACGGCCGCCTCACGGGCTGGGGCCAGACAGGGCCGCTGGCCCAGGCCGCCGGCCATGACATCAACTACGTCGCTGTGACGGGCGTACTGTCCGCGGCCACGCGTGCAGGCGTCGCTCCAAGCATCCCGGCCACACTGATCGGCGACATGGGCGGCGGCGCGATGTTCCTGGCCTTCGGCTTGATGGCCGCGCTGTGGGAGGCTCAGCGCAGCGGCCGGGGCCAAGTGGTGGATGCGGCCATGGTGGATGGCGTGGGCCTGCTGTCCAGCCTGCTGCATTCGCTGCGCGCCGCAGGCCGCTGGAGCGACAAGCCCGAACAGAACTTCTTCCTGCACAGCTCGCCCTTCTACGACTGCTTCGAATGCGCCGACGGACGCTTCGTGTCGATCGGCGCGCTGGAGCCGCAGTTCTATACCGAGTTGCTGCAGCGCCTGGGGCTGGATGATGTCGATCTCGCCGCCCAACAGGATCGCAGCCAGTGGCCAGCGCTGCGCGAGCGCGTGGCTTCGCGCCTGCGCGAGAAGACGCGTGATGAATGGTCTGCCCAGTTGGAGGGCAGCAACGTCTGCTTCGCGCCGGTGCTGACCCTGGCCGAAGCGCCGCTGCATCCGCATGCCCTGGCGCGCGGCAGCTTCACGCAGACCGAGAGCGGCCATTGGCAACCAGCCGCTGCACCACGCTTTTCGCGCAGCCGCTGATTCGGCGCCACAAAGAAAAACACCCCAGAGGCTTGAACCTCTGAGGTGTTTCCATTTCTTCTTGTTTTGGTGCGGCTGGCAGGATTCGAACCCACGACCCCTTGGTTCGTAGCCAAGTACTCTATCCAACTGAGCTACAGCCGCTGAAGCCTCACAGTATAGCCAGATTTTCAGGGGCCCGACAAGACTTTGGCGCTTTTTTAGAAATAGTTGGGGCAGCCGCCATCAAGGCAGGCGCGCGGCGGCCTCGAAGCAGCGCGCGCGGCGACTTTCGTCGCCTTCCTGCTCGGCCAGCGCCGCCAGTGCCAGCCAGCTGCGACGGCGGGCCGGGCCGGGCATCGTCACGTCCTCGGCTGCCGTCTCAAGCATCAGTCGCGCCTTGCCCCAGAGCTGGCGCTCCGCAAGAGCATGGCCCAGCGCATAGGCCAGAGCGCGCTCGCGTGGGAAACGCGACTGCGCGGACTCGAGGCGCTGCAGCCAGTCAGGCCCGCAGCCAGCCAGCACCGGCACGAGAGCATTGGCAAGCGCCGCACGGTCGTCAGACTGCAATTCGGCCAGATCATCGAAGAATGGCCGCAGCCAGCCGCGACCGTCGTCCGGCGCACCGAGTTGGCCGGCGCATTGCGCGGCACGCGCGGCGACGAGGGGATCACGGCGATCGGCTGGATCGAGCTGTTGCCAGATCGAGCGCAGCTGGTCGACATCACGCGCGCCGTCCAGCGCTTCGAAGGCCAGCGACCGCAACAGTCCCTGGGCAGCCACCTTGGAGAAGGCCTGATGCTTGGCGAGCAGGCGCGCGGTGCGCAGCGCATCCAGCGGCTGGCGAGCCAGGCGCGACGCCTGCAGCCGCAGGCGCAGGGCCTGGGTGCGGCGCGCGACACCGGGGGCCAGTTCGCCGAGCACGCTCAGTGCGCGCGTGGCGTCGCGGTCGTCCAGCGCCCATTCGGCGGCGAGCAGCCGAGCGCCGTCTTCCTGCGCGCGTGCGCCACTGGTGCGATGCGCCAGATCGAGGGCGCGCGCGAGCTGTTCGTCACGGTGGCGGCGGTCCTGCAAGCGGTGGGCACTGGCCGCGGCGAGCAAGTGGGCCAGGGCCATGAAGGACTGGTCGGCCGCCAGTTCGGGCGTGGCGGACTGGATGTTGAGGGCCTTCTGCGCCGCTTTCTGGGCGCGGCTGAAGCGGGCGCCGAAGAGCTCGACCAGAGCCTCGCGCAGGGCGAGCTGGGCACTGCGTTCACGCTGCGCCAGCCGCCACTCGCGGGCGCGCTTGGGCAGGGTCGTCAGCGCCTCGATGGCCTGGATGGCCGTGACGAGGGCGAAGCAGCTGGCGACCAGCAGCAGCAGGAAGAGATTGAGCGAGATGTCGACCCGCCAACCGGCCCAGTAGAAGCTGGCAAGACCGTCGTTGCTGCCCAGGGTCAGTGCCGCGACGACGGCGACGACGAAGAGCAGGACCAGCCAGATGACGAGACGCATGATCAGCGTCCTTTCATCGACCGGCCGCGGCGGCGGTCAGCGCAGCCAGCGTGTCATCCGGCCGCGGCACGCTGACCTGGCGCGCCTGGCCTGACACCTGGCGCAGCAGCTCGGCCACGCTGGCCACCTTGCGCGAACGGGTGTCGAAGTAGCGGTTCAGCATTTCCTGGCTGTCACGCAGGTCGGACTGGGCGGTGTCGAACTGGCGGCTCAGCAGCGCCAGGCGGGCATTCAGCAGGCGCAGCTTCAGGTTCTCGCGCAGGAAAAAGCTCTGATCGGGCGAGACCAGTGCCGCCTCGGGATGGTCGATGCGAGTCACGCGCAGCAGCGTGCGGGCTTCGCCCCAGACCACACCGGTCCAGCTGGAGAGTTGCTGCGTGGCCTGCCACCACCACAACGAGACCTTGCCGTCCGCCGCTGCGGCGGCCTGCTCGCGTTGCAGCTTCAGTGCACGCTCGCGCTCCTTGGCGGCATCGCCGTTGCGGTCGTCGCGCTGCTTGGGCGCGGCCTCGTTGCCCGAGACCAGCGGCAGTTCATCGGCCATGCGCACRACTTCGTCGAGCTTGATGGTCAGCGTGGACACGTCGACGACGGCAACCGCCTTGACGCGGTCCAGGTCGCGCGCGACGGCGCGGCGTATGCCTTCCATGCGCGGTTGCTTGTAGCGCAGCAGGCGCTCGTCGGCCTGCTTGAGCGTGGCCACCAGGGGTTCGGCGCTGCCGGTGATCTGGGTCTGCTGAAGGGCCACGCGGATGGCCGCCTCGATGTCGCCGACGACGTTCTCGTCCCGCGAACGGGACATGGACTGGATCAGCTCCTCCAACTGGCCGCGCTGCAGGGCGACCTCGGCCAGACGGGCGTCCAGCAGCGAGACCTTGGCGGCCGTGTCGCGCACCAGCTCAGCGGATTGCTTGGCAGCCAGCCGCGCCTCGGTGGCCTGCGCCTGGCTGGCCTCCTGGCGGCGCACCAGCTCCTGCTCCAGCGACTGCTGGCGCGACAGGCTCTGCCAGGCCAGCACGACGCAAAGCAGCACGGCGGCGCCCAGCAGGGCCAGCAGCCAGGGCAGCCAGACCGGCAGCGCGGGGGCGAAAGGGGACGGTGGCGGCGCGGCGGGCTCGGCCGCGGCGACAGCAGGGGGATTCAGCGCAGGCTCACTCACAGTGCGATGGATTCTGTCAGAGGCCTTTCAGGGCCTGAGTCACCGCTTCAGGGGCCGGTCGCGCCAAAACCACAGGATCGAAGCCGGCCGCCCGGGCAGCTTCGGCAATGCGGGCATGGGTGGCGATGGCGCGCTGCTGGTTCATGTCCATGCCTTGCAGGTGGCCGACGGCCTCGGCACTGCTGAACAGCCATACAAAGGCTGTGGGCTCTGCGCGAATGGCGTCCAGCAATGCCTGCTCGGCCATTTCGAAGCGGGGGCCGGCACGGTGATAGGTCGTCACGGTTTCGACGCGCGCGCCAGCGGCCGTCAGTTGCTCGGCCAGCCATTCGCGTCCGCCATCGCCGCGCAGCAGCAGCACCCGGGCGCCGGCCCAGGCACGACGGGGTGACAGTTGTTGCCAGAGGTGTTCGGAGTCCAGGCTGGCTGAGTCCGCTGCGGGCTGGACGATCTGGCCCGCGGGCACGCCGCGTTCGATCAACGCCTGGGCGCTGCCCGGCCCGACGCAGGCGGCCAGCGTGTGGCCTGGCCACGGGCGGTCGGCGTGGCGGAAGAACTGCTCGACGGCATTGGGACTGACGAAGACGGCCAGGTCCATATCGGGCAGGCTGGCCCAGGCCGCGACGACCGCTGCCGGATCGCGGGCCGGCAGGATCTCGATGAGGGGCAGCGCCACCGCCTCGACGCCGAGTTCGGCCAGGCGCGCCAGCCAGGCCGCGCACTGCGGCCGTGGGCGCGTGACGATGAGGGTCTTCATCCAGGCAGGTAGGAGCCTGCGCCCAGCTCGCGCAGGCGGGCCGCGGCCCGCTGGCCCAGGGCCCGGGCGGCATCGACAGCCATCACATCACCAGCGACGCTGGTACGCAGCAGCGGCGAGGTGTGGGCCTCGGCATGACCCAGGGCGGCGTCCAGGCACAGCGTGCCGCCCTGCCAATGGGCATGGGCCGCCAGCGGCAGGCTGCAACTGCCGCCCAGGGCGCGCGACACGGCGCGCTCGGCCTCGCAGGCCAGCTGGGTCGGCTGGTGGATCAGCTTGGCCAAGGCCTCGGCGAGCGCGGTGTCGTCGGCGCGAATCTCCAGGCCCAGGGCGCCCTGCCCTGCGCAAGGCAGCATCTGGTCGACCTCGAAGAAACCGCGCACGCGGTTCGCCAGGCCCAGGCGCTTGAGGCCGGCTGCGGCCAGCACGATGGCGTGGTAGCCGCCTTCGTCGAGCTTGCGCAGCCGCGTGTCGAGATTGCCGCGCAGAGGCTCGACGCGCAGGTCGGGCCGCAGGCTCAGCAGCTGCGTCACGCGGCGCAGGCTGGAGCTGCCCACGACGGCGCCCTCGGGC
>NZ_JBFULE010000252.1:0-6765 GCF_056400485.1 Roseateles sp. P5_B10 | reverse complement strand
CCAGCAGGTTGACTCAATCCTTGCTGGCAGAGGCTGGCTGGCGCGGCGACAGCGGGTCCAGGGCGCTGCGCCCGGCCGCCTGACGCCAGCGCCCGGCCAGTTCGGCCTCATTGGCGCCAGCCTGGCGCATCTCCATCCGCGCGCGCTCCCAGTCGCGCTGGGCTGCCGCTTCCTGCTGCATCTGCCTCAGCACCGGCTGCAACTGGCACGGCGGCGACGGCGCCTGCATGTCGGGGATGAGGCGATTCATCACGCGCTCCATGGCGCCCTTGCCCCATTCGCTGACCGCTTCGTATTCGCGCGCCCGCGGCTCCCATTGCGGCCGCAGGCCAGGACGGCCGGGCAACGCCGCGCGCGCCAGGGCGATGGCCAGGCCGCGGTCGAGCTGGTCGCCCTGCTGCCACAGCATGCTGGCGACGGTCGCACAGCGGTCCGCCACAACGGAATCGGCCGGCCCGGACCGACAGTGTTCGAGAAGTGGCCGCAGGTTCTGAATGGGCCAGGCCGCAGCGATGCCATTGATCAGGTCGATCTCGGCCTGACCCATCAAACCCGGCGCCTCGCTCTGAGGCAGCCCAAGCAGCAGGGAAAAGGCCTCCTGCTGGTAGCTGCGCGAATAACGCGTCTCGCTCGCCGCGCGCTCCAGTACATAAGCCTGCTGAGCTCGGCCCGCGCCGCTCGGAACGTTCAGCAGCGCCAGCCAGGCCTGCAGATTGGCAGGCTCCAGCCGCGACCACTGTGACGCCTCGACGTTGGCGCAACCGCCCGCAGCACAGGGTCGCAACAGGGCCAGGGCCGTCACCATCGGATCGGTGGAACTGCGGGCACGCTGCTGAAGGCGAGCTCGCGCTTCGTCCTCCGTGCTCAGGTAGTCGGCCAGCGCCTGCGAGCGCGGATCACCCCGTTGCAGTGCCTGGATCCAATGTTGCAGAACCTGGGCGCTGGCCTGCGCCAACAGGCCGCTGCTCACAGACTCGTTCAGCGAGGCCATGGCATCTGCAGCGCCAATGCCTGAAGCGGCCTTTTCGTACAAGGCCTTTCCCAGTCGCAGTTGCTCGGCCGCGCCAAAGCCGCACCAGTCGGCTTTCATGCGCTGGGCCAGCGCAAGGTTGTCATCGGGCACGAGCGCTGCCGAAGCACGTGGCGCGTCGATCGGCCGCGGCAAGGCGTGGGACGCCGGCGGGGCCATGACGCGCGCCAGGATGGTCGCGCCAGCACTCGACGCTGCGACGACCGGAGCACTTTCCTGAGCCATCGAACCGCCAAGATCTCGTGGCCAACCCCGTTTCACGGCCCACAGCGCCAGCAGGGCCGCCACTCCGGCCGCCACGATCCCAACCCAGCGATGCGTCCGTGCAGTCATGCCGTCAACATAGGCAAGGCCGGCCGCCTCAGGGTGGCGCGGATGCCGGCCTGTCCTTCATCACCGTGCGGGCATAGGCCAGCTCGCCCTGGCGAGCCAGCAGGGCGAGCTGTCGCCCCATGCGGCTGAGGCCGCCACAGTTGGGCTCTTTCAACCACCGCATCGAATCTGCCGCCATCGCCTCAAGGACCCGGTTGCCCTCATCGCGCTGCAGAGCCTTGGCGCTGTGCACCAGGCCGACGCGCTCCTCCAGCCTGTACAGCAGGCTGGCTTCGATGAGCTCCGTCGTCATCTCGGGCAGGCGTCGCACGGCTTGCTCGCAAAGCTGGCGCCTGTTGGCATCACCGAGCGTTTCGGGGCGGCAGGCGCGCGAGATCTCGAAGTGCGGGCTTTGCATGATGCCCATGTCTTTCCCAAGCACCATCATCAGAGCCATGGCCTCCTCCGGCGTCGGCTCGGCCGCCGCGACTTCGGCCATGGCGATGGATAGCGGCCTGAATGGCGGGGCCGTGCGGGCACGCTGGGCGAATTGATAGAGGGCCTGGGAAACACCCGCTGCGTCGCCACGCTGCTGGCTGTCCTGCATGCGGGCTTGCCAGGGCCAGGCGTCGCCAGGGTTGAGCAGCTCCAGCCTTTCCAGGGTCAGTGCGGCACAGGCCGTCGGCAGAGGACCGGGGGCCTGCGGTTCTGTCAGGAACACGCCACTGGGATTCGACGCCGGCGGTAAAGGCGGCCTGGCGGCAGCAACTCGGCGGGCTGCATCGTTGCGGCAGGCACTCAGTGCCAGGCGATAGGCTGCCGCGTCGGTGGTCGTGGCCGCGAGCGCGGCGGCCGCCTGCACGTCGTCACGCAGCACGGCGGCGGAGATACGCTGCCCCGGGCTACCCGCCTCCAAACGCCTGAGCAGGCTGGCCCTGCCCTCCTCGGCCTGCCGCTCCCAGACCTGCGCCCAAGGCGGCGGCTCCTCGCTCTTGCCATCCATGTCGGCACGCTTCACCCGGCCGAAGCCGCAGACCTCGACGAATTCCTTCGACTCGGCGCCCGCCGGCCCGCTGGCCTGTGGCTGCACCACGGAGGCCGCGATGGACCGCGCGGCCGCAGTCGCCAGCGCTGGCACCGGCGTCGAGCTGGCCGCGACCGATGGCGCGGCGACTGGCGCCGCCGAGCTGGGCTGCGGTGGCCGCCACACCCGCCACCCGGCCAGGCCGCCGGCAGTCGCCAGCATCAGCAGGCCCAACGCCAGCCACCTCCTGCCTCGCCTCAACGCGCCTGCCCCGCCAGTGCCTCGCGCACGGCCGCCACCTGGCGGCGTGACACGGCCAGCCATTCGTCGACATGGACGACGCGCACCGCCCAGCTGTCGGCCACCTCGGCGGAGTCACCGCCATCCAGCTCACCGAAGGATGTCGGCGCGTGGCGCTCCAGTTCGCGCACGGCCCAGCGCGCCACCAGCGCGTTGCGGTGCACGCGCAGGAAGCGCTCGCCGAAGCGCTGCTCCAGGTCGGACAGGGCCCCGTCCATCACATGGCTTTCGCTGGCGGTGCGCAGCGTCAGGTATTTCAGTTCGGCCTTGAAATACAGCACCTCCGCGATCGGCACGCGCAGCAGGCGGCCCCGGTCGGTCAGCGTGACGAAGTCAGCCATATCAGGAGCGCCGGGCGCGCCGGGCGTGTCCAACGGCTGCTGGGCCTGGGCGGCACCCCGCTCGGCCAGGCGCTGCGCGGCGCGGGCCAGGGCGGCCTGCAAGCGCTCGCGGCGCACGGGCTTGGTCAGATAGTCCAGCGCGTCGAGTTCGAAGGCGCGCAGCGCATGCATGGCATGGGCCGTGACGAAAATGATCAGCGGCGCCGGCAGGCCGGGCTGATCCGCCTGACGCTGGGCCAGGCTGTCGGCGAGCTGCAGGCCGTCGGCGCCGGGCATCTGCACGTCCAGCAGCACGATGTCGCAGCCATGTTCGCGCAGCCAGGCCGCGGCCTGGGAACCGGTGGCCGCCTCGGCGACGACCTCGCAGCGCGGTTCCTGGATGGCGTCGACCAGGCCGCGCAGGCGCAGCCGGGCCAGGGGTTCGTCGTCGACGAGGAGGACGCGCAGGGCTGTGGTCATAACGGCACCAGGATACGCAAGGAAAAGCGCTGCTCGGTGGATTCGATCTCGAAGCGCGCCGCGACATCGTGCATCAGCTTCAGCCGCTGGCGCACATTGCGCAGGGCCAGGCCATGGCCGGCCGTTCGCGTCGGCCCGCCGACGGTGTTGACGATGCGGATCTCGACCTCGGCGCCGCGGCGCATCGTGGTGACCTCCAGCTCGCCGCCCTCGTCATTGGGCTCGACGCCATGGCGCACCGCGTTCTCTACCAGCGGCTGCAGCAGCAGCGGCGGTACGCGCACGCTGTTCGCCTCGGGGTCGAGGTGCCAGACGATGCGCAGCCGCTTGCCGAAGCGGATCTGCTCGATGGCGAGGTAGCGGCGCGCCAGCTCGACCTCCTCGGCCAGCGTGACCGAGGCGCTGGCGTCGGCCAGGGCCACGCGGAAAAGCTCGGCGAGGTCCTCCAGCACGCTCTCGGCGCGCGCCGGGTCGATCTGCACGAGAGCGATGGCGCTGTTCAGCGTGTTGAACAGGAAGTGCGGCCGGATGCGCGACTGCAACTCGACGAGCTGAGCCAGGGCGTCGGCCGGGCGCTGGGTGTGCTCGCGCATCTTGAGCCAGGCCAGCAGCAGGGCCGCGCCGCTGGCGCCGCAGACGGCGATGCTGGCGATGCGCCAGGCGCCGGCCGGGTCTTCGCTCGTCAGGCTCAGAAGGCCAAAGCCCATCAGGGCACCGACGGCGCCGAGCAGCATCAGTGCGCCCCACTGCACCGGCTCGGGCAGGCGCGGCCACAGCCGCTTGGCCGCGCAGACGACGAGCAGCCAGGACAGCACGGCGAACATCGTCACGACCGTGCCGTTGGCCGTCAGCGTCAGCCATTGGCCGGCATCGCGCGCGACGACGGCTACCCCCAGGGCCAGCAACAGCTGCACGCCAAGCACGGCGCGCAGCACCAGGCCAACGTGGCAGACATCGAAGGCGCGCGTCGGGTCCAGCAGCGGCGCCTTGTTGAGCTCGGGCAGTTCAGRCAGCTCGGTGGCCGCGAAGCCCAGCCATTGGCTGAGCTGCATGGACTCGTGCCAGACGCTGTGGTGCGCTGGCGCGCGACGCTTGAAGAAGGGCATGTGGGGCTCGGATTTGTTGGCGTTCGATAATCCCGGGCTGCGCCTGCATTTTGCGCGCTGAATTCCGCCGCCCGCCTCATCTCAGTCATGTCAGACAACCAACTCGCGAATAAGTCCCAAGCCTGGTCCGCCCTCTTCTCAGAGCCGATGAGCGATCTGGTCAAGCGCTACACGGCCAGCKTCGGCTTCGACCAGCGCCTGTGGCGGGCCGACATCGCCGGCAGCCTCGCTCATGCCGAGATGCTGGCGGCCCAGGGCATCCTGAGCGCCGAGGATCACGACGCCATCCAGCGCGGCCTGAACGAGATCGCCGCCGAGATCGAGGCCGGCCAGTTCGAGTGGAAGCTGGACCTGGAGGACGTGCACCTCAACATCGAGGCCCGCCTGACCGAGCGCGTCGGCATTGCCGGCAAGCGGCTGCACACCGGCCGCAGCCGCAACGACCAGGTCGCGACCGACGTGCGCCTGTGGCTGCGCGGCGAGATCGACGAGATCAGCGGCCTGCTCAAGGCTCTGCAGACCGTGATGGTGGAAAAGGCCAGCGAGCATGCCGATGTGATCCTGCCCGGCTTCACGCACCTGCAGGTGGCGCAGCCGGTCAGCTTCGGCCACCACCTGCTGGCCTATGTGGAGATGTTTGCCCGCGATGCCGAGCGTATGGGGGACACGCGCAAGCGCGTCAACCGCCTGCCGCTGGGCGCGGCCGCGCTGGCCGGCACCAGCTATCCACTGGACCGCGAGCGCGTCGCGAAGACGCTGGGCATGGAGGGCGTGTGCCAGAACAGCCTGGATGCGGTGAGCGACCGCGACTTCGCGATCGAGTTCTCGTCGGCCGCCACGCTGGTGATGCTGCACATCTCGCGGCTGTCCGAGGAGCTGATCCTGTGGATGAGCCAGAACTTCGGCTTCATCGCCCTGCCCGACGCCTTCTGCACCGGCTCGTCGATCATGCCGCAGAAGAAGAACCCCGACGTGCCCGAACTGGCGCGCGGCAAGACGGGCCGCGTTGTCGGCCACCTCGTCGGCCTCGTCACGCTGATGAAGGGCCAGCCCCTGGCCTACAACAAGGACAACCAGGAGGACAAGGAACCCTTGTTCGACACGGTCGACACCCTGAAGGACACGCTGCGCATCTTTGCCGACATGCTGGCAGGCCTGACCGTCAAGCCCGAAGCCATGCGCGCCGCGGCGCTGAAGGGCCATGCGACCGCGACCGACCTGGCCGACTACCTCGTCAAGAAGGGCGTGGCCTTCCGCGATGCGCACGAGGTGGTCGCCCATGCCGTCAAGACGGCGACGGCCAAGGGCGTGGACCTGGCCGCGCTGTCGCTGGACGAGCTGAAGGCCTTCGACGCGCGCATCGAAGCCGATGTGTTCGAGGTGCTGTCGCTGGAAGGTTCGCTGAACGCGCGCAATGTGCTCGGTGGCACCGCGCCGGCCCAGGTGCGCGCCCAGGTGGCCCGCCACCGCGCGCGGCTGGTTTGAGCTGGCTCAACACGCCCTTGTCGCGCCTCACTAGCATCCCCGCATGACTACGCTTGCCTGGACCGACAAACTGGTCCTGAACCAGCCTACGCTGGACACGACCCACGAAGAGTTCGTCGGCCTGCTGAACGCCTTCGGCGCCGCACTGGACGCCGGCATCGACGCCCTGCCCGCCTACCACGCGCTGTTGGCTCACACCGAGGCTCACTTCGCGATGGAGGAGGAYTGGATGGCGCGCTGCGGCTTCGAGGCGCAGAACTGCCATGCCAGCCAGCACGCCATGGTGCTGAACGTGATGCGCGAGGCGCTGCGCTATGCCAATGAGCTGGACGACCGCGAACCGCTGAACATCCTGCGCACGGAGCTGGCCGGCTGGTTCCCGCAGCATGCCGAGATGATGGATGCGGCCCTGGTCTTCACGATGGCGCAGCGCGGCTTCGATCCGGCAACAGGGGAATGCCGCGAAGCCGCCGAAGCGGCCGCGAGCCATAGCTGTGGCTCGGGCGGCTGCGCCTGAGGGGGCCTGGGCGGCTGTGGGAGTGGCCCGCGTTGGGCCTGGCCGCGGCGCAGGCAAGGCGCGAGGACGACGTGGGCTCGCGCCCACGAGGATCGAGCAACGCAGCCTGCGTCGCGGCCAGGCGCAACCCGAAGGGCTGAAACGAGTTGCGCATCCTGATTCGCTGACAGCGTCCAAGCGTTGGCCGCAAC
>NZ_JBFULE010000251.1:0-6767 GCF_056400485.1 Roseateles sp. P5_B10 | reverse complement strand
CTTCCTGTTTCGCGACACGGCCCACATGCGCCATGCCTTCGACGGCCCGGCCGGCGAGGAGATCCTCAAGGCCTGCGAGCACTCGGGGCTGGTGGGCCTGGCGCTGTACGACTCCGGCGCCCGCTCGGTCTATGCCCGCAAGCCCATCAAGACGCTGGCCGACATGAAGGGCCTGAAGATCCGCGTGCAGCAAACCGACCTGTGGGTGGCCGCCATGACGGCGCTGGGCGCCAACCCCTCGCCCATGCCCATCGGCGAGGTCTACACGGGGCTCAAGACCGGCCTTATCGATGCGGCCGAGAACAACGTGCCGAGCTACGAGGGCTTCCGCCACTTCGAGGCGGCCAAGTTCTACAGCCGCACCGAGCATTCGATGACGCCCGAGGGGCTGTTCATCAGCAAGCGCATCTGGGACAAGCTGACACCCGACCAGCAGAAGCAGCTGCGCGAGGCCGCCAAGGCCTCGGTCGCCGTCGAGCGCGAACGCTGGGACGCGCAGGAAGCCAAGGCCCTGGCCGCCGTGAAGGCCGCCGGCGCGCAGATCGTCGAGCCGGACCGCGAAGCCTTCCGCCAGGCCGTCCAGCCAGTCATCGCCAAGTTCGTCAACACGCCGGAACTCCAAGCCCTTGTCAAAGCGATTCAAGACACCAAATGAACGCCTACACCAAGCTCTGCGCGGCGCTGTCGCGCTGGTCACTGCGCGCGGCCGTGCTGGGGCTCGTCGTCCTCGTCGTCTGCGTGCAATGGCAGGTCGTGGGCCGCTATCTGCTCAACGACTCGCCCACCTGGACAGAGCCCTTTGCGCTGCTGCTGGTGCTCTACATCACGGCCCTGGCGGTGGCGGTGGGCGTGCGCGACGCCGGCCACCTGGGCATGGAGTCCATCGTGGTGCTGCTGCCCAAGGGCGCGCAGCGCGTGGCCGAGGCGCTCATCCATCTCTGCGTGATCGTCTTCGCCGTGCTGATGGCCGTCGCGGGCTGGGAGTGGCTGACGCTGAAATGGGCCGAGCCCAAGCCCATGCTCGGCATGTCCGAGGGGCTGGACTATCTGCCGCTGGTCATCTCCGGCGTGCTCATCGTGCTGTTCTGCATCGAGCACCTGATCGCGCTTTGGCGCGGCCAGACCATAGAAGAAGCGGGAGTCTGAGGTGGAGGGTCTTGAACTCTGGATCATGTGCGGCAGCTTCGTGCTGCTGCTGCTCTTGGGCGTGCCGGTGGCCTTTGCCATCGGACTGTCGTCCGTGGCGACGGCGCTCGCGGCCGACCTGCCCATGGCCATCGTCTTTCAGAAGATGGTGGGCGGCATGCAGGTCTTCTCTTTCCTCGCCATCCCGTTCTTCATCTTTGCCGGCGAGCTGATGCTGCACGGCGGCATCGCCGAGCGCATCGTCAACTTCGCCAACCGGCTGGTGGGCCATGTACGTGGCGGCCTGGGCATGAGCAATGTGCTGGGCTGCACGCTGTTCGGCGGCGTGGCCGGCTCACCGTTGGCCGATGTGTCGGCGATGGGCTCGGTGATGATCCCGCTGATGAAACGCGAGGGCTATGACGCCGACTACGCGGTCAACGTGACCACGCACGCCGCCCTGGTCGGCGCGCTGATGCCCACCTCGCACAACCTCATCATCTATGTGCTGGCCACGGCAGGCATTGCGGCGGTCAGCGTCTTCAACCTCATCCTCGCCTGCCTGATCCCGGCGGTGCTGTTGACGCTGTCCAATCTGGCCGCGGCCTATGGCGTCGCGGTGAAGCGCGGCTATCCGACGCACGGCGCCTTTCCCGGCTGGGGGCCTGTGTTCTCGGCCTTTGTCGCAGCACTGCCGGGCCTGCTGGTCATCGTCATCATCCTGGGCGGCATCCTCAGCGGCGTGTTCACGGCCACCGAGTCGGCCGCCACGGCCGTCTGCTGGGCGCTGATCGTCACGGGGCTGGCCTACAGATCCTTGAGCCGCCGCGGCTTCCTGGAGGCCTGCGCCAAGGCCTGCAAGACAACCGGCGTCGTGCTGCTCTTGATCGGCATCTCAGCCGCCTTCGGCTACTTCATGGCGTTGTACGAGGTGCCGCAGAAGACCGGCGAATGGCTGGAGCAACTCAGCGGCAACCGCCCGTGGGCGATCTTCCTGTGGGTGAACGTGCTGCTCTTCGTGCTCGGCACCTTCCTGGACATGGCGGCCACCATCCTGATCTGCACGCCCATCTTCCTGCCCATCTGCATGAAGGCCGGCATGGACCCGACGCAGTTCGGCGTCGTCATGCTGCTGAACTGCGCGCTGGGCCTGAACACGCCGCCGGTGGGCAGCACGCAGTTCGTCGGCTGCGCGATCGGTGGCGTCAGCGTCGGCCAGGTCATGCGCTCCATAGCACCCTTCTACGGCGCGCTGTTGGCCACACTGCTGGCCGTCACCTACATCCCCGCGCTGTCGATGGCGTTGCCGAGATGGGTTGGCTAATAACCCGGGTAGCGCGCCAGCACGCGGTTCCATTCGGGCTGCTGGCGCGCGCGCTGCAGGCCCAGGTTGAGGCGCTGCATCAGGTCCGGCCGCCGCTCCAGCGTGCGCCGGCTGACGTAGACATGGACCGGGCTCACCGCCAGCTCCAGCACCACCTCCACCGCCTCGCCGGGCTCACGCGCGGCGCGGTAGAGCAGCGTGGCGGGGTCGTCGATGACGTAGTCCACGCGCCGCGAGCGCAGGGCCGACAGCGTCAGGTCATTGGCGTGCAGCGGCACCAGTTGGCCCGCCAGTTCGGGGGCCTCGAGTTCGCGGCGCACGGACAGCGGAAAGGACACGCCGCGGATCATGCCCACCTTGACTGGGCGGCCCTTCAGGTCGGCCAGCCGGCGCGGCGGATTCGCAGCGCCCGCAAGGCCCATCAACGCCACGCGCTCGTTTCGGTAGGGTTGGGTGAAATCGCCAAACGCCAGCCGCTCCGGCGTGTGCGTGGCCGAAGACATCAGGTCCAGTTCGCCTTGGGCGATGTCCGGGACCTGCCGCGCCCAAGGCCGGCGCGACCATTGCAGACGCTCGCCGCAGGCCTGGGCCATCAACTCCAGCAGCYCCACGTCCAGACCCTGCGGGTTGCCGGAAGCGCCCTTGCTCTGGAAGGGCGGGTAGTCGCTCCAGGCGATCCGAAGCGGCGCCCTGTCGTCGGCCCACACCATCGCATCGGGCAGGGTCAGGAGCAGCAGACAGGCATCGCGACGGCGCAGGTGCATCGCCCGACTCTCTCACAGCGCCGCCTGCTTGGCAGCCCCTTGCGACCATGAACCTTGCACGCCGCCAACTGTTTGCTGCGCTGGCGACGTGGCCGGTGCTCGTCCGTGCCGAAACCCTCGACGAGACGCTGGCGGGCCTGCAGCGCCGCTGGCGGCCGCGCCTCGCCTGGCGCCCCGGCCCTGGCTGGCGCGCCGAAGCACAAGCCGCGGCGCGCCGGCTGATCCTGCAGCCGGGCGACGATGGCAACGACTTCGCGACCGAAGTGCTGGGCGAGCAAGACCGGGGCAGCCATATCGCCCAGGCGCTGACGCTGTGTAGCGCATTAGGCGACCACGTACCAGCGCTCTATCTGCGCCCCAAGGGCGCCGGTCCGCATCCGGCCGTGGTCGTGATGCACGATCACGGTGCGCGCTTTGACATCGGCAAGGAAAAGCTGATCCGACCGCTCCAGCCCAAGCCGTCAGCCCAGGCCTGGGTCCAGCGCTATTACGGCGGCAGCTTCGTCGGCGACACATTGGTAGAAGCCGGCTTTGCCGTGCTGGCCATCGACGCCCTGGGTTGGGGCGAACGCAGCCGGCCCGGCCTGGCGCGCGACGATCAGCAGGCCTTGGCCAACCACCTGATGCAACTCGGCCAGAGCTGGGCCGGCATCATCGCCAGCGACGACTTGCGCTCGCACCGCTGGCTGCGCGAGCAGCCCGAAGTGGATGGCAAACGCGTCGCGGTGCTGGGCTTCTCGATGGGGGCGTTGCGCGCCTGGCAACTGGCTGCCGTCTGCGATGAAGTCTCGGCCTGCGTCGCCGCGCATTGGATGTGTACGCGCGAAGGGCTGCTGCGGCCGGGCGAGCACACCTTGGTGGGGCAGTCCGCCTTCAGCATGGCCCATCCGGGGCTGGCGGCGGAGCTGGATCATCCGGATGTGGCAGCTTTGATGGCGCCCAGGCCGCTGATGCTGTTCGGGTCGCCGGACGACAAGCTGTTTCCGTGGGATGCGGTGCAGCAGGCTTGGGGACGGTTGGGTCAGGCTTGGGGACGAGGGGCCGGCTTGCAGACGCGCGCCACGCCCGGTGGGCACCTGTTCGACGTCGAGCAGCAGCGGGCGGCGGCGACATGGCTGGCAAGTCAGCGCCATTGACGGACAGCACGGCCCGGGCGCGGCCCGACAAGGCGAGTTTTCACCTCGGCAACATCCGGCCGACCCTGACTTTGTTGGCATAGTCCTTCCACCACAACCGCGAGCATTGAATGCGTGCATCCCACAACCCTCAAATCCCGATTGCCGATCAACCCGGCGGCCTGTGGATCCAGCGCGCTGTCGGTGCCGTGACCCTGCTCCTGGGCATCACGCTCGCGGTGCTCCTCGCCTTCAGCACGTTCACGCTGGCGGCGCGCGGCGGCGCGACGCTGACCCCGGCCTTGATCTTCTGCGCGGTCATCGGAACCCTGTCGGCCTTCTTTGTCTCGGTAGGCGGTCGCATGAGCTTCAATCTGCCCAATCGACACGGCTCGCTGTTGACGCCCGGGCTGTGGTTTGTCATCGCGGCCCTGTTCTTCGCCTGCGCCGTGTTCGTGGTGGGCACGCTCGTGGCCACCCGGCAGTTCGCCAAGCTCGAAGTGGCCGGCTACGCCCTTGCCTTGGCCGTGCTCGCTGTCATGGCCGGTCGGCGCGCCATGAAGAAGCGCGACAGCGCGTCGTGAGAATTCTGGCGGTTTGCGGCAGCCTGCGCGCCGCCTCCATCAACGCTGCGCTGCTGCGCACGGCCCAACGCCTGGCGCCGCCGGATATCGAGGTCAGCGTGTGCACGCTGGTGGGCGAGCTGCCGCTCTTCAACCCGGACCTGGAGGCGAACCCGCCACCCAGCGTCACCCGGCTGCATGCCCAGATCGCCGTGGCGGATGCGCTGCTGATCGCCAGCCCGGAGTACGCGCACGGCGTCACGGGCGCCATCAAGAACCTGCTGGACTGGCTGGTCAGCTTCGAGCCTTTTGTGGGCAAGCCGGTCGCCGTGCTCAATGCGTCGCCACGGGCGCATCACGCCGACGCGGCGCTGAAGGAAACACTGAGGACGATGTCGGCCGTCATCGTCGAGACGGCGTCAGTCAGCATTCCCTTGCTCGGATCGGGCATCGCCGAGGCGGCCATGGCCGAGACACCCTGGGTCGCCGAGGCCATCCACGCTTCGCTGGTGGCGCTGCAAGGCGCGCCGCACCCATCAGTGGCGCCGGCGGCCGATCTTTGAAAACGGATCCATACAAGCGCGATGGCGAATCAGGCGCTGCAGCGCCACACTCCAGCTCAAACCTGTCCTCGGACCTGCCATGAACGAACTGCTCGCCGCCTACCGCTACACGACCAACAACTACGCCCAGATCGAGAAGAGCAAGCGCTGCGGCTGCTGCAATTGCGTGCAGATCTTCAAGCCCGAGGCCATCGTCGGCTGGACCGGCCTGACGGTGCAGAACATGGACGACCCCAAGGCCATCGACGAGCAGACCGCGATGTGCCCGCACTGTGGCAGCGAGGCCGTGATCGGGGATGGCTGCGGTTTCCTGATCACGCCCGACTTCCTGGCGCGCATGAACGAGGCATGGTTTCAGCGCACGATGATCCACAGGCCGGCAGCGAAGAAGTGATTCAAGACTCTCGCCTGACCGGCGGCTGCCTGTGCGGCGCCGTCCGCTACGGATCGCCCGGCCCGGCCCTCTTCTCCATCGTCTGCCATTGCCGTGACTGCCAGCGCGCGTCGGGCAGTGGCGGCGTGCCGGTGCTGGGCGTGCCGAAGCCGTCCTTCTCCTGCACGGGCCCGGTGAAGCAGTCACGCGTCACCGGCGGCAGTGGCATGCCCGCCGTGCGCAACTTCTGCCCGGAGTGCGGCAGCCTGCTCTTCGGCACACCGGAATCGGCGCCGGAGATGGTGACGATCTACGCCGGCAGCCTGGACGACCCGACCGCCTTCACGCCAACCGACACGTTGTTCGCAGCCCAGCGCCCGGCCTGGGCCCGGCTGGCAGCATCGCTCGCCGAACACGAGGCCCTGCCTCCGTGATGAACCCGCCATGCTCCTCACGACCGCGATCATCATCCTCGCAGCAGCGTCGCTCGCCGCGCTCGGTGCCGGTTTCATCATCGCCGCCAGGCAATTCGGCTTTCTCGTGAATGCCCATCGGGTGCAAGGTACGGTGATGGATGAATGGCGCTATCGCATCTATGGCCGCTCCGGGCGTTACTACCGCGTCGAGTTCTGCCTGAACAACGGACAGCGCGCGTCACTGCGCGGTTCCGGATCGGCGCCACCGGTTGGTCAAGCGGTGACCGTGCTCGTCCGGGAAGGCATTGGTCTTGAACCGAAGGCACGCATCGACCGCTGGCTTGAGCTGTGGTGGCCAACCGTGGTCCTGCTCTTCATCGGCTTGCTGGGTGCGCTCATGACTGCGTCCGTGATTCGCAGCGCATGGGTGTGATGCCATGGACCTGCTGGCCGTCTTCACCACCGTTGCCAACCAGGACCAGGCTGACACACTGGCCCGCGCCGCCGTCGAGCAACACCTTGCT